>JAWWAT010000001.1:0-46586 GCA_033721635.1 Marinobacter sp.
AGGGAAAACCGTGAACCAGGGGCGTTTGCCGGACCCTGCCCAGTCTGAGATAAGTATGCCCGGCTTCAACATCCGGGTTGAGGGCGGCACATTTAACGCCGGTGACAAATACCTGATTCAGCCCAGCCGGAATGCGGCTGACAGTATCGGGCTGGTGGTTAATCGTGAAGAGGATCTGGCCTTTGCCTCTCCGGTTCGAGCGACGACCGGAGATAACAATATCGGTACCGGCAAGATCGATCAGGGCACCATGCTGAACGTGAGGAATCCGTTTACCAATTCCTTGTTGCCCGCTTTTCAGTCGTCTGGTCAGTTGGCGAATGGCCCGATAACCGTGGAATTTGACGATCCGGGTACCGGCCTCGTGTTCACCGTGACGGACGGTAGTGGCAATCCCATAGGCCCGACTAATCGTCCATACACGCCTGGTGTCGCCAATGAACTGTTCAGTGACAATCCGGCGGATGGTGCCGAGTATCAGGGCTTTCAGTTCAAGATAACCGGGCAGCCGGCTGACGGTGACACCTTCGAGATCAATTACAACTCCAACGGCGTTTCGGATAACCGGAATGCGGAGCTGCTGGCGGCCCTTGGCACAGCGAACACCCTCAACGGTGGCAGCCAGAATTTTTCCGAGGGTTACGCAGGGCTTGTCGAGGATATTGGCGTCAAGACGCGCCAGAGCCAGCTGGATGTGGATGCCGGCAAGACCCTTCTGGAGCAGTCAACCAACCAGCGGGAATCGGTATCCGGCGTCAACCTGGATGAGGAAGCCGGCCGCCTGATCCAGTATCAGGCCGCGTACAATGCCTCGGCCCAGGTGATGTCGGTGGCCCAGGACCTGTTCAATACCCTGTTGCAGAGTTTCCGGTAACGGTTGAGGTGATGTGACATGATCAGAATTTCATCACAGCAGATTTTCTCGGGCGGTATCAACCGGCTCCAGGAGCTGAATACCAGTCTGAATAATACCCAGCAACAGATCTCGACTGGCCAGCGGGTAAACAAACCGTCTGACGATCCGGTAGCCGCAGCGCGGATCCTGAAGCTGGACCAGGAGCTTTCGCGGGTTGAGACTTACCAGCGTAATGTTGACCTGGCGGACAATCGCCTGAAGCAGGAAGAGAGTGCGCTGGAAAGCTCAATCGATGTGATTCAGCGGATCCGCGAGTTAACTGTTCAGGCGGGTAACGGATCTCTGTCGGCCAACGACCGGCGCTCGATTTCGTCCGAGCTCGAGGAGCGTTTGGGCCAGCTGGCGAATATTGCCAATACCCGGGATGCCTCGGGTGAATATATCTTCAGTGGGTTCCAGGGCTCGGTGAAAGCCTTTGAGCAGGACCCTTCAGGTAGCTGGGTCTATCAGGGCGACGAGGGCCAGCGGGTTCTGGAGATTGACGATGGCGTTACCGTTCCAATCAGTGATAACGGTAAAGACATCTTTGTAAGGGTTCCGGCAGCAGTGACAGGGGAGAATACCTCCGTCACGTCAGGTTCTTCGATCTCCGGGGTTTCACTTGTCAATGAGGCGGATTTACAAGCTGCTTTTCCCGACACTTTTCCAGACGACATCGAAATTCAAGTCGATGAGAACGGGGTTATAACTGCATCTAACAGTCTTGGACCGTTGTCGGTTACGCCTGCTACCTATGAGAGCGGCGAACCGTTTGAAGTCGCTGGCGTAGAGGCAACCATTACTGGTCCCTTACCAACGGCGCCTGATGTCGATAGTTACACACTCAAGATCAACGAAAAACAATCCGTGTTCGGCACCATCGAAAACCTGATTGCCGGCCTGAATAACATCGACAAGAGCAGTCCCGGCGGCCAGGCCGAGTACGATGACCTGATCGCCAATTCCCTGATCAACCTCGACAACGCCCAGGAGAGCATCATCCTCAAGCAAACCGAGTTGGGCGGCCGGATGAATGCAGTGGAATCGACCAAGACTTTTCTTGAGGATTCTTCGGTTTACACCAATGAAATCCGGTCCCAGTTGCAGGACGTGGACTACGCAGAAGCAATCAGTAACCTGAGCTTCCAGAGCTTCGTGCTTCAGGCGGCCCAGCAGTCCTTTGCGCAGGTTTCGCAACTGTCCTTGTTCGACAGATTGTAAATATTCCAGCCAGCGGGCAGTTGTGTCCGCTGGCTTATTGCTTTCGCGATTAAGCTCAGTATAATCCCCACCACTCTCCGATGGCGGCGTGGTGAAATTGGTAGACACGACGGATTCAAAATCCGTTGGGGTAAAACCCGTGGCGGTTCGAGTCCGCCCGCCGCTACCATCTTCTTTCCTTCGGCGTCGTTAACAGTCCATTCCATGAATGTCTCCGATTTTTATTTTGACCTGCCGGACGAACTGATCGCCCGCTATCCGCTAAAAGATCGCAGTTCATCACGGTTGCTCTGTCTTGACGGTCTTTCCGGCAAACTCGATCACCGCATTTTCAGTGAGCTTCCTGACCTGCTTCAGCCCGGCGACCTGCTGGTGTTTAACGACACCCGGGTGATCCCTGCGCGCCTTTTCGGCAAAAAGGAAACCGGTGGCCAGGTAGAGGTGCTTGTCGAGCGGGTGACCGGAGAGCATGAAATCATCGCTCATGTCCGTGCATCCAAGGCTTTGAAGGAAGGGCAGAAGGTCATCCTCGAAGATGGAACTTGCCTGCGTATGTCGGGCCGGGATGAGACGCTGTTTCATCTGGTATGTGAAGCCGAGGAACCGGTGCTTGAGGTCCTGGAGCGAATCGGGCACATGCCTCTGCCGCCTTATGTCGATCGGCCGGACGAATCCACAGATCGGGAACGTTATCAGACCGTGTATGCCCGGGAGGCCGGCGCTGTTGCTGCACCGACGGCGGGGCTGCATTTCGATGAGAGCCTGCTGGATAAGTTAGCCGCCTGCGGAATTGAAAGTACCTTCGTGACTCTCCATGTGGGCGCCGGCACTTTTCAGCCGGTTCGGGTGGACAAAATCGAAGATCACACCATGCACAGCGAAGTGGTGAACGTTCCCCGGGGCGCCGTAGACGCCATCGAGCGGACCCGAGCAAGGGGAGGGCGCGTGGTTGCCGTAGGCACCACGTCAGTTCGCTCTTTAGAGTCTGCCAGTCGTGGCGGTCGCCTGCGGCCGTTCACTGGTGAGACTGATATCTTTATTTACCCAGGGTATCGGTTCCAGACCATCGATGCCCTGATAACGAACTTTCATTTGCCGGAATCCACTCTGATCATGCTGGTCAGCGCATTCGCCGGCTATGCCAATGTCATGGACGCCTACCGGGAGGCGGTGACGGAACGCTACCGCTTTTTCAGTTACGGTGATGCCATGTTTATTACCGGGCAGGAACCCAGCCTTGGCATGTTGCTCGGTTCCGGCGTGGATTCCAGTGAAGACGGTACCGATAACGCCGGGGAGGCCGTGTGACACAAACCTGTTTCATGTCGTTCGAAAAACTGGGAGAGGATGGCCGTGCCCGTCGAGGGCGGCTGACGTTTCCCCGGGGCACAGTTGAAACACCTGCATTCATGCCCGTTGGCACCTATGGCACCGTCAAGGGGATGTTGCCCCGCGATATCCACGAAATCGGCGCAGAAATCATCCTGGGGAACACGTTTCACCTGATGCTCCGGCCGGGAACCGAGGTAGTCAAAGCTCACGGGGACCTTCATGATTTCACTCAATGGCAGGGGCCTATCCTGACCGATTCCGGCGGCTTTCAGGTGTTCAGCCTGGGCGAAATGCGCAAGATCACCGAAGATGGGGTTACCTTCCGTTCACCGGTGGACGGCTCCCCGGTAGAATTGTCCCCTGAGATCGCCATTCAGGTGCAGCGAGATCTGGGATCGGACATTGTCATGATCTTTGATGAGTGCACGCCTTATCCGGCCACCGAGCGCCAGGCAAAAGACTCCATGGAGTTGTCACTGCGTTGGGCCCAGCGGAGCAAGGATGCCCACGAGGGTAATCCGGCTGCATTATTTGGCATTGTTCAGGGTGGCATGTATGAGAGCCTGCGGGATCGTTCCCTGGAAGGACTCACCGACATTGGCTTCGATGGCTATGCCATTGGTGGTCTTTCGGTTGGGGAGCCCAAGGAGGACATGATCCGGATTCTGGATCATTTGCCGCCGAAAATGCCGGAAGACAAACCTCGCTACCTGATGGGCGTGGGCCGTCCGGAAGATATTGTCGAAGCCGTCCGTCGCGGTGTCGACATGTTCGACTGTGTAATGCCAACCCGTAATGCCAGAAACGGTTATCTGTTTACCTCAACCGGGATCGTAAAAATCCGCAATGCGCGGCACCGTCATGATACCGCGCCGCTTGACGAGCGTTGCGACTGTTACACCTGTAAGAACTTTTCGAGAAGTTATCTGCATCATCTGGATAAATGTGGAGAAATGCTGGGCTCCCAACTGAATACCATCCACAACCTCCGGTTCTATCAGAACCTGATGGCTGGATTGCGTGGGGCCATTGAAGCAGGTACATTGTCGGACTTTGTAATCGACTTCTACGCTCTGCGCGGAGAGACCGTTCCGCCCCTGCGCAATGTTTGATCTATTCGCTTAACCAACGGAGATATTCAATGAAATCTATTAAAATGCTCGTTGCCGGCCTTTTGGCTCTGATGCCTGCTCTGGCCATGGCACAGGACCCGGGTGCTCAGGGAATGGGTGTTATGGGCCAGGTGATCTTTTTTGCAGGCTTCATCCTGATTTTCTATTTCCTGATCTGGCGCCCGCAGTCCAAGCGTGCGAAAGAGCACAAGGCCCTGATGTCCGGCCTTAACAAGGGTGACGAAGTCGTGACCTCCGGTGGTGTTGCCGGCAAGATCACCAAGGTGACCGACGATTTCATCGTTGTGGAAGTTGCCGACAACGTAGAGATCAAGGTCCAGAAAGTAGCCGTGGCTGCGGCTCTGCCGAAGGGCACGCTCAAGGACATCTGAGCGGGGCCATTTAGCCGGCCATCCCCGGTGGCCGGTCTGAATCTTCCTGGCTGAAACACCAAGGCCGGCCAGCAGGCCGGCTACAAGGGATCCCATGCTGAACAAGTATCCGCTTTGGAAAAACCTGGTTATCCTGGTCGCGCTCGTGATCGGGTTTATCTACGCTTTGCCCAACCTCTTTCCCGATGATTACGCCATCCAGATCACTGGCGCCCGCAGTAGCACTGAAGTGAATGCCGGCGTACTCGACAGGGCTGTTGACGTTCTGGAGCGCCGGGGCATCGAGGTGAAAAGCAGTACTCTTCAGGATCGGGATGCCCTGATCCGCCTCACCAACTCTGAAGACCAGTTGCAGGCTCGTCCCCTGGTGCAGGCCGCTCTAGGCAATGAATACCTGGTGGCCCTGAACATGGCTGCCTCCACGCCGGAATGGCTGAAAAGCCTGGGCGCCGGCCCTATGAAACTGGGTTTGGATCTTCGTGGCGGTGTCCACTTCCTGCTGGAGGTCGACATGGAAACTGCAGTCAGCCAGCGGCTGGAGGCCATGTCCGGCCAGATCAAGCGGGAGCTGCGGGAAGAGCGGATCCGCTACCGAGGCGGAGATGTTCAGGATAGCCGCGAAATCGTGCTCAGCTTCCGTGACGAGGAATCCCGCACCGAAGCTTTCAATATGGTGCGCGGCCAGTACAACGAATTTCTCCTGGATGAACAGACCGAGGGCGATCAGTTTCTTCTCGTACTGACCCTGTCTGAGGCGGAAGTTACAGCGATTCAGGATTATGCCCTGGAACAGAACCTGACAACCATCCGCAACCGGGTGAATGAGTTGGGCGTTGCCGAGCCCCTCGTTCAGCAGCAGGGCGCTGACCGTATTATTGTTGAGCTGCCCGGTGTGCAGGACACTGCGCAGGCCAAACGTGTGCTTGGTGCCACCGCGAACCTTGAGTTCCGCATGGAGGCCCGTCAGGACGCCCCGAGCAGCGAAACCGAGGAGTTCGGTTTCCGGGATCAGCCCCAGCGCACCGCCCGCCTTGAGCAGGAGGTCATTGCTACCGGTAACAACGTGGCCAATGCCCAACAGGCTTTTGATGAAAATGGCCAGCCCCAGGTCAATATCACCATGGATTCTGTGGGGGGTGACTTGATGAACCGCGCCACCCGCAATGCCATTGGCCGCAGGATGGCGGTTCTGTTCATCGAGTACCGCACAGAAACCGAAACCCGCATGGTTGACGGTGAGCCCCAGGAAGTGGAAAACCGCGTTGTGGAGAAAGGCATCATCAGCCTTGCCACCGTGCAATCCGCCCTGGGCAGCAGCTTCCGGATCACCGGGCTTGATTCCATCCCTGAGGCCGCCGAACTGGCTTTGCTGCTGCGTGCCGGTGCGCTGGCCGCTCCGATGTATTTTGTTCAGGAAAGGACAATTGGTCCCAGTCTCGGTCAGAAAAACATTGATGCTGGCATGATGTCGGTAGCGCTTGGCTTCGGCCTGGTGCTGTTGTACATGCTCGTCTACTACCGCGGGTTTGGTGTTGTCGCGAACATTGCGCTGACCCTGAACCTGATGTTGCTGGTGGCCTGCATGTCGATTCTGTCGGCGACACTGACCTTGCCGGGTATTGCCGGTATCGTTCTGACAGTGGGTATGGCGGTAGACGCCAACGTGCTTATCTTTGAGCGCATAAAAGAAGAGCTCAAGTCCGGTGTGCCGCCGCAAACGGCCATTAACTCCGGCTATTCCCGAGCCTTTGTTTCCATTTTTGATGCCAACATCACCACTTTGCTGGTTGCCGTCATTCTGTTTGCCATGGGCTCCGGCCCGGTGAAAGGCTTTGCGGTAACCTTGTGCATCGGGATCCTGACGTCGATGTTCTCTGGCCTGATGGTCAGCCGGAGCATCGTGAACCTTGTTTACGGCGGCCGCAGGGTCGAGAAGCTGTCGATCGGAGGAAAGCTCGCCAATGTCTGAAGATCAGAAGCAACCGTTTGATTTCATGGGGTTGCGGAAAGTCGCTTCCGTAATCTCGATCTCGCTGATCGTTGTGTCCATTGCCCTGTTGGCCATCCGTGGCCTCAACCTGGGGATGGACTTCACCGGCGGCACCTCCGTTGAATTTGAATATGCAGAGGCGCCCCAGCTCGACGAAATCCGGTCAAGGCTCGATGCCGCCGGTTATGAGCAGTTCTCCGTTCAGAACTTCGGAGCCGATACCACAGTGCTGGTGCGGATGGCCGAAGCTGACAATGATCAACTGGCCCCCGAGGTAACCCGAACCCTGAAAGAGGGTGGTGCGGAGTTGGAGCTCGTCAGTTCCGAGTTTGTGGGCTCCCAGGTTGGCGAGGAGCTTAAGGAAGATAGCGGCCTTGGTTTGTTGATTGCGCTGGCGGTCGTGTTGATCTACGTGGGTATGCGCTTCCAGTTCAAGTTCGGTATTGCCTCGGTGGTGCCCCTGGCTCACGATGTGATTATCGTTCTGGGTGTTTTTGCCCTGTTCCAGTGGACCTTCGATCTGACGGTGCTGGCGGCCCTGCTTGCCGTTATCGGCTACTCGCTGAACGACACCATCGTTGTTGCTGACCGCATCCGTGAAAATTTCCGGAAGATGCGCGTGGGCGAGCCCTGGGATATTATCAACGAATCGATTCATCAGACCATCGCCCGGACAATCAATACCTCCGGTACAACTCTTGTGGTGCTGTTCGCCCTGTATTTTCTGGGTGGTGAGGCGATCAACAACTTTGCCCTGGCACTGATTATCGGTGTGGTTGTTGGTACCTATTCTTCCATCTACGTGTCTGCCAACCTCCTGATGGTTATGGGTGTTTCCCGTGATGATCTGATCGTGCCGCCGAAAGAGGGCGCTGAAAACGCTGATGAGGAAGAGCAGCCGCCGGAGTGGCTGAACAGGATGTAATCGCATCCGTTCCGCCTTTTCCGGGCACAAAAAAACCGCCACATCGCGTTGGCGGTTTTTTTGTGTACGTGGGAACCGGAAACGTTAGCGAGGTAGACGACCCCGGAACGGATGCAGCACCTTCAGGACTTCGCGGAATAGTTTCGGGTTGGCCACGACCAGTTGGCGGGCGTTGCCGGTGGACGGGTTGCCGGAAAAGTCACCGGTCAGTGCGCCGGATTCCATGGCCAGGGTGACGCCTAGATCCAGGTCGGTGGCTTCCGGGCGGAAAATGATCGCGGCGTCCATCAGGCCCGCGGAAACCCGGGCGATGTCGAGTACTACACAGCCGGACGTACGGAACATGCCGGAATCCCGTGCCAGTACGGCGGCCATTTCGCCCCAGAGCATCGGGTCCTCGCTCTTGCGAGCCTGGTCGAGCAGATTGGTGGCGATGGCGGCTTTTTCGGGCAGCTTGATCTCTGAAGCGCGCACCCGGCGGCTGTTCAAAGCAGCCCCGTGACCACGGCTGGCGGAGTATTCCTCGCCGGTAACGGGATTCACCAGAAGCAGGTTTTCGGTACGGTTATTCTTCTTCTGTGACAGTGCCAGAGCAAACTCCGGAATGCCCCTAAGGAAATTCTCTCGGCCCAGGACCGGAAAAATATGCCAGCTTTTCTCGCTGGTTCCGGCGTTCGCTTCGTTCAGCGGCGCGATGCTGTGGTCCTTGTAGGCCTTTTCGAGCTGTTCGGCAAAGTTGTCGTAAATAGACTGCTCAACCCG
The DNA here is from genome assembly GCA_033721635.1 of Marinobacter sp. Classification (GTDB taxonomy): domain Bacteria; phylum Pseudomonadota; class Gammaproteobacteria; order Pseudomonadales; family Oleiphilaceae; genus Marinobacter. The sequence continues at coordinate 8,630 of JAWWAT010000001.1, forward strand.
CTCCAGCTGACGACGGCGTTCTGAGTCGTCCTTGCCGGTGGGTTCCTGGCGCTCGAAATGGGCTTTCAGATAATCGGACCCCTGACGCGCGACGCGCAGGGCCATTTTAATAGCTGGTTGCATCTGAGTGTTCATTATCCGGGTGTGTGAAGGCCGGGTATCATAGCAAAAGATCACCCCTCTTGTATGTTTTTTGACTCAGCAATAGCACGGATAACCAGAGGTTACGGGTTCTCCGAAGGAGCAGGGTCCGTCCGCTTTCTGCTATCATTGCCGCCCTGATAAACAACCTTGGGCCTGCTTACAATGCACAAAAGCGCACTTCCACAGGAAGGAACGGAAACATTTCAGGATCAGATCCGGATTGTTCTGGTAGAGACATCTCATTCAGGCAACATCGGCGCTGTCGCCCGAGCCATGAAAAACATGGGGCTGGGTAATCTGTGGCTGGTTAATCCGTGTTCCTTTCCGGATGAAGCGTCCTATGCGCGTGCGGCGGGTGCTTCGGATGTGCTTGATAATGCCCAGGTTGTTTCGTCGCTGGATGATGCTTTGGCCGATTGTGTGCTGGTCATGGGCACCAGTGCCCGAGGAAGGAAGGTGCCCTGGCCGGTCTGTGCGCCCCCGGAGGCGGCAGCTGCGGCTGCGGGGCACGCTGAAAGCGGCCCGGTTGCCATGGTATTCGGTAGAGAGAATCATGGGCTCAGCAACGACGAACTGCAGCGCTGCCACTATCACATTCATATCCCGTCCAACCCGGATTACAGCTCTCTTAACCTGGCCATGGCGGTACAAGTGATGTGTTATGAATTGCGGATGTATTATCTGCGAAGCCTTGAAGGCGGTGAGGGGAGCCCATACCTAAAGTCGATGACCAGGCCCGGGGATGAAGGCTGGGATGTCCCGCCGGCCAAAGTTCAGGATGTCGAGGGCTTTTTCGGGCACCTGGAGCAGGTGCTTATTGATGTGGATTTCCATCGGCGGGAGAACCCCAGGCAGTTGATGACGCGCTTGCGGCGACTGTTCCAGCGCGCCAGACTGGATCAGATGGAAATCAACATCCTCAGGGGTATTCTCACTGCTGTTCAGAAGGCGGCAGGCACGCGGAATAACAGCAAATCAACCGAGGCCGGAACTGCGGCGACGGAACAGGATAATGGCCATGTTTGAGCGTTTGCGGGAAGACATAAATAGCGTGTTCCACCGGGATCCCGCCGCGAGGAACACCTTCGAGGTTCTGACCAACTACCCGGGGTTGCACGCGCTGCTTTTTCATCGGTTTTCCCACTGGTTGTGGAGTCTCGGTCTGAAATGGCTTGCCCGTACCATCTCCACCATCGCCCGTTGGCTCACCGGCATCGAGATCCATCCGGGGGCAACCATTGGCCGTCGGTTCTTCATTGACCACGGCATGGGAGTGGTCATTGGCGAGACCACGGTGATCGGCGATGACGTGACCCTTTATCAAGGTGTCACCCTGGGGGGAACCAGCTGGAACAAAGGCAAGCGACATCCCACAATTGGTGACAGTGTCGTTGTTGGTGCCGGAGCGAAAATTCTCGGCCCCTTTGAAGTGGGCGAGGGCGCCAAGATCGGTTCTAACTCTGTGGTGACCAAAGCTGTGCCCGCGGGTGCAACGGTGGTGGGCATTCCGGGTCGTGTCATCGTCAAGCGCCAGGGTGAAGACGATGCGCGCCGCAAAGAGATGGAAGAGCGCATGGGCTTCGACGCCTATGGTGTAACGGAAGAAATGCCGGATCCTGTGGCGCGGGCCATGCGTTCGCTGCTTGATCACATGCACGCGGTGGATGACCGCATCGAGAACATGTGCAAGGCCCTTCGCAAGGTGAACAGCGAATACCAGAACGGAGAGTTGCCGCCACTGCAGGAGGAGGACTTTGATTGCGTCCGTGACGACGATGAGGTGCGTCGCTGAATACTTGACTGAAATGGTTGGTCAATTCATACTCTGCTTTGAATTTTTGAGATTCAATCCCGTCATGGGGCTGACACTATGAAGTTGACCACCAAAGGCCGCTATGCCGTCACGGCAATGCTTGATCTGGCTCTGCATGGAGACCAGGGGCCGGTGAGTCTCGCCGATATCTCGGCGCGTCAGGAAATCTCACTGTCCTACCTGGAACAGCTTTTCTCCCGCCTCCGCCGCCAGAAACTGGTGGTCAGCATTCGTGGCCCCGGCGGTGGGTACAGGCTCAGTCGTCCGGCGGCAGATCTGTACATCGCCGAAGTGGTCGACGCCGTCAGCGAATCGTTGGACACTACCCGGTGTGGCAATAAAGGCGATTGCCAAAAGGGCGAGAAATGCCTGACCCACCACCTCTGGTCTGATTTGAGCGATCAGATTCATCAGTTCTTGAGCGAGATCAGTCTCGGAGATCTGATGAGAAAGCACGAAATTCGGCAGGTTGCGGATCGGCAAAATCGCCGCCAGTCCGACAACGGCTCTGAAACCATCAACACCGAACGCCTGTCTGATCAGGCGCCGGCCTGATACCAACAAGCTCCTGGAACCCATGAAAAAGCCCGTTTATATGGACTACGCGGCTACCACGCCCGTTGATCCAGCTGTTGCCGATGAAATGATGAAATACCTCACTCTGGATGGTGTGTTCGGCAATCCTGCATCCAGAACCCACGCCTATGGTTGGCAGGCAGAAGCGGCGGTTGAGGCTGCACGCAAACAGGTCGCCAGTCTGATTCACGCTGATCCAAGGGAAATCGTCTGGACCTCGGGAGCGACCGAGTCAGACAACCTTGCCATCAAAGGTGCGGTTGGCAATCGGCAAGACGTGCACATCGTTACCTCAAGGATTGAGCACAAAGCGGTTGTAGATACCTGCAAGTGGCTGGAATATCAAGGAATCGAGGTTACCTGGCTAGAGCCCGCAGCCGATGGATCGATCAGTTGTGATCAGGTTTTGGGCGCGCTGAAAGACAACACGGTGCTCGTAAGCCTGATGTTGGTAAACAATGAGCTGGGAACCATCAACGATATTGCCGTCATTGGTGCCGAATTGCGCCAAAAAGGGATTCTTTTTCACGTGGACGCCGCCCAGGCCGCAGGTAAGATGGCGATTGATGTCAGTTCCATTCCTGTGGACCTGATGGCGCTTTCCGGGCACAAGGTTTATGGCCCGAAGGGCGTTGGGGCTCTCTACGTAAGGAGATCGCCGGACGTTCGTATCGACGCACAGATTCACGGTGGTGGGCATGAGCGAGGCATGCGCTCCGGAACACTGCCCACCCACCAGATTATCGGTATGGGTAAGGCGTTCGCCATCGCCCAATCCGGGCTTGAAGAAGAAATCGCTAAACTTGAAGCGCTCCGAAAGTCTTTCCTGGCGGGTCTTGAATCTCTCGATGGTGTCAGCCTCAACGGCAGCGAAATCAACCGTGTTCCCGGCATCCTGAATTTATCCTTTGATGGCGTTGATGCGGAGTCCCTGATGTTGGGCCTGAGGGATCTCGCTGTCTCCTCCGGATCGGCCTGTGCTTCGGCCACAGTCGAGCCTTCCTACGTTCTCCGTGGCATCGGGCTGAGCGATGAGCAGGCCCACCGGGCGCTGCGGTTTTCCTTCGGTCGTTTCACCACCGAAGAGGAAGTGGCCTTTGCCAGTTCGCAAATAGTTGATGTTGTTAGCCGCCTCCGCGCAGTGCGGTAGGAAGTTTGCCCCGGACTGCGTATAATCGCAGGCCAGAATTTTTACCATCCACAAACTGGAGAAAGACCATGGCAACTGAGCGCACGCTCTCCATTATCAAGCCCGACGCTGTCGCGAAGAACGTGATTGGCGAAATTTACAGCCGCTTCGAGAAAGCTGGCCTGAATATCGTTGCTGCCAAGATGATGCACCTTACCCAGGAGCAGGCCGAAGGCTTTTACGCTGAGCACAAAGAGCGTCCGTTCTTTAACGATCTGGTTGCTTTCATGACCTCGGGTCCGGTGGTCGTTCAGGTTCTGGAAGGCGAGGGCGCCATCCTGAAGAACCGTGATCTGATGGGTGCGACCAACCCGAAGGAAGCCGAAGCTGGCACTATTCGTGCGGACTTCGCGTCATCCATCGACGCAAATGCCGTTCACGGCTCTGATTCCGCGGCTTCCGCAGAGCGCGAAATCGCGTATTTTTTCAATGACAACGAAATCTGCCCGCGGGGCTGATTGCGTTGATCGGAGGCGATCAACCGGTCGCCTTCGAATTGGTTATCTGATCGAGGTTATGAAATGACAGCGGCCGCTGAAAAAACGAATCTTCTGGGGATGCCGAAAGCAAAGCTCGAAGCTTTCTTTGAGTCCCTGGGAGAGAAGCGTTTTCGTGCCACCCAGGTTTTGCAATGGATCCATCAGCGTGGCGCTGATGACTTCGATCAAATGACCAATATGAGCAAGGCACTGCGTGAAAAGCTGAAGCAGGTTGCTGAGATCCGCGGTCCCGAGGTGGTTTACGACGAGACGTCCAAAGACGGCACCCGTAAATGGGTGATGCGTATGGACAACGGCAACAGCGTCGAGACAGTGCTGATTCCCGATGGCGAACGTGGCACGCTTTGCGTGTCCTCCCAGATTGGTTGCAGCCTGGACTGCACGTTTTGCTCTACCGGCAAGCGAGGGTTCAACCGCAATCTCACCGCGGCGGAAGTCATCGGCCAGGTGTGGGTTGCGCGCAAGGCCTTTATGCCCTTTGAGCCCGGTCCGGATCGCCCGATCACCAACGTGGTTATGATGGGTATGGGCGAGCCGCTGCTCAACTTCGACAATGTCGTGGATGCCATGAACCTCATGATGGAGGATCTGGCCTATGGCATCTCCAAGCGTCGGGTTACCCTTAGCACGTCAGGTGTTGTCCCGGCTCTGGACCGCCTGTCGGAAGTTACCGATGTTTCACTGGCCATTTCCCTGCACGCGCCGAATGATGAGCTGCGTAACAAACTGGTCCCGTTGAATAAAAAGTACCCGATTGCCGAGTTGCTGGCCGCAACCAAGCGTTACTTCGCCCGGTTGCCGGATAAGCGCAAGGCGACGATCGAGTACACGGTGATCGAGGGGATGAACGACCAACCGGAGCACGCACGTGAGCTTGCCACGCTGTTGCGGGATCTGCCATGCAAGATCAATCTGATTCCCTTTAATCCGTTCCCGGAGAGTGATTTCCGGAGGCCAAGCATGAATGCGACACGTCGGTTCCAGAACGTTCTCAACGAGGCTGGCTATATTACGACGATCAGAACCACCCGTGGTGATGACATTGATGCCGCATGTGGTCAGCTTGTCGGACGGGTTGAAGACAGAACCCGCCGCAGCCAGAGGTATATTCAGGTTCAGCAGGTGAATCCCTGAGCCAGGAACGTCTTGCAGCCCAATCGAGGAAGGGGACACCCGTGATAGCAGCACCAGCAAACCGACGCTTTCTCACGTTAGCCGCTATGCTGCTGACTCTGCTGGTTACAGGTTGTGTTACCACCACCGACAGTCGGTTTTCACGGGAAGCAGACAAGCAGGAAGCGCTTGATAACTATGTAAAACTGGCCACCGCCTACATAGGTCAGGGTAATCTTGAACGTGCGCGTCACCACCTGGACAGGGCGTTGAAGCTTGATTCGGATGACCCGGGTGCCAGGGCCGCTATGGGGCTTGTCTATAACGCCGAGGGCGAGCCAGAGCTGGCTGAGCGTAATTTCAAACAGGCCATTTCCGAGGATCCTGGCTACACCAGGGCACGGGTCTACTACGGGGCGTTTCTGTTCGGCCAGAACCGGATGGAAGGTGCTCGTGACCAATTCCGTGCTGCGTCCCGCGATACCGGGTATCAGGATAGGGGCTCTGTATTTTTCAACCTCGGCATGACTCAGGAACGACTCGGCGAGTTGGACGCCGCGGCGACATCCTATCGCCGGGCCGTGGAGCTGACACGGGGTGATGCCCGCTCCCTGCTGGCGCTTTCTCGGGTGTCGGTCGAAACCGGCGACTACGACGACGCGGCCCGTTACTATTCGCGTCTGATTTCACTGATGCAAAGGAATCAGCGTCTGGTCCACTCACCGGAGAGCCTTCTTACCGGAATTCGCATTGCCCGTTTCTACAGTGATGAAAACCAGGAGGCGAGTCTTGCGCTTCAGCTCAGAAACAAATTTCCGGAGTCAGTCGAATACCAACAATACAAGGTGCTGATTTCTAATGGCAACTGAAGAAAACTCACAGCCAGCTATGACGGAGCCCGTAGGACGGCAGCTTCAGAAAGCACGGGAGAAAGCCGGTCTGAGTACCACTGACGTCGCAGCAGCGCAGCATTTGCGCCCGTCGGTGATACAGGCGATCGAGTCGGGAGATTACAGCCAGATCGACAGTGAACTCTTTCTGAAAGGGTATGTCAGGGCTTATGCAAAGCAGGTTGGGCTTGATGCGGATTCGGTCATTGCCGATCTTGATCATGAACTGGAGCCAATCCGGCAACAGCGCGAACAGGAACAGGAAGCCAACCCTCTGGTGGATATCGAGCGCCGCAGACGTCGGAAACGCCAACTGGCCAAGGCCCTGTTCTTTCTGGTCGTCCTGGGTATTGCCGGTTATCTGGCGTTTACTTTCCTGCTTCCTGAACAGGATACCGCGCCCTCGGAGGGGGTAACGGAGTCTGAGGCGTTGCCTGAAGAGGAAAAACAGGGGGCAACTGAGCAGTTGACAGCGTCGGCTGAGCCAGAGCGTTCCGAGGCTCAGGCTGTAGCAACCGTTGAAGAGCCTGAGCCTGCAGTAGTGGAATCTGAGCCTGATGTTGCAGAGCCCCAGGAGCCGTCGACAGAACCGGTTGCACCAGATGCTCGCGAGACTCAGGCCCCGTCAGACACGACCGTCGTTGAAGACACCCGCCCGGAGCCGACCGAACCGGTGACCGAGCAGATTCCGGCGGTTGTTCAGACGCCCGACCCGGTTCTTGAAAATCCAAATGGACTGTCGGAAGTGGCGGACACCGGACGGCTTAAAATTCGCTTTAGTGATGATTGCTGGGTGCAGGTCAGCGATGCCGAGGGCAACCGGCTGGTGAATTCGCTTCAGCAGGACGGAGATGAGATTGATGTTGCCGGGCCGGCGCCATTGAGAGTCGTGATTGGCGCCGTCAGTGCGGTTGAATCCATCCGTTTTCAGGGTGAGCCGGTGGACATTGGCGGCTACCGGGTTGTCAACAACCGGTCAGAGTTTACCCTGACAATCTGAAATTTGATCAAATTTTCCATATCGGTCAGCAAGACATGAAACAGGATTCCCCGATTACCAGACGCAAATCCCGCCAGATCATGGTGGGCAATGTTCCTGTAGGTGGCGACGCGCCGATTGCGGTGCAGAGCATGACCAACACCAATACCTGCGACGTGGAGGCCACGGTTGGCCAGATTACGGCATTGCAGGAGGCAGGTGCGGACATCGTGCGTGTTTCTGTGCCGTCCATGGACGCTGCAGAGGCGTTCGGGAAGATTCGTGAGCGGGTATCCCTGCCGTTGGTCGCCGACATCCACTTCGATTACAAGATCGCCCTCAGGGTGGCCGAGCTGGGTGTCGACTGTCTTCGCATCAATCCGGGCAACATCGGCCGCGATGACCGCGTCAGTGCGGTTATCAGTGCTGCCCGGGACGGCAACATCCCGATTCGCATCGGTGTGAATGCCGGTTCCCTGGAGAAGTCACTCCAGCGTAAATACGGTGAGCCGACGGCTGACGCGTTGGTGGAATCCGCCATGCGTCATATCGATATCCTCGACCGCCATGATTTCCAGGACTTCAAGGTCAGCCTGAAGGCTTCGGAAGTGTTCATGACCGTGGATGCGTACCGCAAGATCGCCCAGCAGATCGAGCAGCCGCTGCATCTGGGCATTACCGAAGCCGGTGGCCTCCGGTCGGGTACGGTCAAGTCCTCCATTGGTCTTGGCATGCTCCTGATGGATGGCATCGGCGACACCATCCGGGTGTCTCTTGCAGCCGATCCTGTGCAGGAAATCAAGGTGGGTTTCGATATCCTCAAGAGCCTGCGGCTGCGCAGTCGCGGTATCAACTTTATCGCCTGCCCAAGTTGTTCCCGGCAGAACTTCGATGTCATCCAGACCATGAACGATCTGGAAGCTCGTCTGGAGGATGTAAACGATTCTCTCGATGTGGCGATCATTGGCTGCATCGTAAACGGCCCGGGTGAGGCCAAGGTGGCGGATCTAGGGCTGACCGGCGGCAGCCCCAAGAATCTCTTTTATATGGCGGGCAAGCCAAACCAGAAGCTGGACAACGCCACACTGACTGACGATCTGGAACGCCTGATTCGCGAGGAAGTGGCACGTCGCAAGGAACAGGAAGAATCGATTATTGCCCGTTCGGACAGCTGATCGTTTCGATTTCAGGGCGAAAAAATCCAGACAGAGTTAAGGGTTAACATTGGCAAAGATTCAGGCAATTCGCGGGATGAACGATATCCTGCCGGAGCAGACGCCCTTATGGCAGTTTGTAGAATCCACGGTGCGCAGGGTACTGGCCCAATATGGCTACCAGGAAATCCGCATGCCGATTGTGGAACAGACCGACCTGTTCAAGCGATCGATTGGTGAAGTCACCGACATTGTCGAAAAGGAAATGTACACCTTTGAAGATCGCAACGGTGACAGCCTGACGCTGCGCCCGGAGGGCACCGCTGGTTGTGTTCGGGCAGCCGAGGAACATGGGCTGCTGTTTAATCAGACACGTCGGCTCTGGTATACCGGCCCTATGTTCCGGCATGAACGTCCGCAAAAAGGGCGCTATCGTCAGTTTCACCAGATTGGCGTGGAATGTTTTGGGATGACCGGCCCTGATATCGATGCCGAGCTGCTGATACTGACAGCACGGCTCTGGAAGGAGCTTGGGCTTGCTGAGCATACCCGGCTGGAAATCAATTCCATTGGAACATCAGAGTCGCGTCGGGTTTACCGTGCGGCACTGGTGGATTATCTGAGCCAGTTCAAGTCAGATCTTGATTCCGACAGCCAGCGTCGTCTGGAGTCCAACCCCCTGCGGATTCTGGATAGCAAGGATCCGGGCACCCGCAAGATCCTGGAAAACGCGCCCAGCCTCGATGACTATCTCGATGATGAATCCCGAGAGCATTTCGAGCGCCTGAAAGCATTACTGGATTCCGCAGGCGTGGGGTATTCCGTGAACCCGGCTTTGGTTCGGGGCCTGGATTACTACGGCAAGACCGTCTTTGAGTGGATAACCGACAGTCTCGGTGCCCAGGGCACGGTATGCGCCGGCGGTAGATATGATGGCCTGGTGGAGCAGCTTGGTGGCAAACCGACTTTCGCGGTGGGCTTTGCAATGGGGCTGGAGCGCCTTATCCTGCTGCTGGAGACGCTTGAGCTGGTCCCGGACTACGTGAACAGCAATGCCGATGTCTATGTAACGGCGATGGGTGAGGTGGCCCTGGCTCCGGCCCTGATACTGGCTGAAAAGCTGCGTGCTGCCTTGCCGGAGCGGGTTATTGTTTCCCACTGTGGCGGCGGCAGTTTCAAAAGCCAGATGAAGAAGGCTGACCGGAGCGGTGCCAGGTACGCGGTGATACTGGGTGAAAATGAAGTGGCCAATGGCACTGCCGGACTCAAGCCCTTGCGTGCCGATGAGCCGCAATCCGAGATTGCCCAGGACGAGCTGGCCGCCACTCTCGCAGCGGCCCTGGCTAACTGAACCCGACCATATTCTTTGATACAAAAGCAAAAATTCGACAACAGGAGTCCTCATGGCAGAGTTGCGCACCGAAGAAGAACAGATCCAGGCGATCAAGGACTGGTGGAAAAAGAACGGCAGTTCTCTGCTGATCGGCATTGGTGCGGCCCTGGCCATTGTGTTTGGCTGGCAGGCGTGGCAGAACCACCAGGCCCAGCAGCGCACCGAGGCAGCGAACCAGTTCGCCAACCTGCTCAATGCCTTCAGTGACCAGGCCGATGAGACCAGCGGCGAGACCGTCGCTTTCGTGGCGCAGACCCTCAGGGAGGACTACACGGATAGCGCCTATGCGGTTTACGGCAACCTGATCCTGGCGCGCCAGCAATTGATGCAGGAGGGCAATGCCGAAGCCGCCATTGACTCCCTGAAGTGGGCGCTGGACAAGAGCGGCGAGCACGAGGCACTGGCACTTGTGGTGCGCAATCGCCTGGCTCGCGCCCAGTTTTCCGCAGGCCAGTACGAAGAGGCACTGGCCACTATCGATGGTGCCGGTAATGCGGATGCGTTTGGTGCCATGTACTCCGAGCTCCGTGGCGACATCCTGTTAGCACAGGGCGATCCGGAGGGCGCACGTGAGGCCTATCTTGCTGCCCGTGAGCAAAGCCAGCAGGGTCGTAGCGGCATCCTGGAACTGAAACTGGCAGACCTTGGTGTCGGGGAGGATGCCTGATGCCGGTTTTCCGCGACAGCATCTCAAACCGCGGACTTATTCTTGGGCTGGCTTTTCTGGCCGCACTTTCCGGCTGTAGTGCGACCGATACGTTCGAACAACCTGTTCCGGTTCCCGAAATTGAGGCGTCCGCCGAATTCAAGAGAGTCTGGAGCATGTCCGTAGGCGACGGTCATGATGGGGATTTTCTCTACCTGTCACCCCTGAATACCGGTGATCTGATCTACGCCGCCTCGGCAGATGGCGAGCTTTACGCAGTGACTTCGGATTCCGGCAAGGTGGTCTGGGAATCCGAGTTCGACGAACGCATCTTCTCGGGCCTTGGTGGCGATGGGCAGAACCTCTACCTCACCACCGAGAACGCCGATCTGGTGGCCCTTTCCCGTGAGGATGGCTCCGAGGTCTGGCGTCAGCCTCTGCCGACAGAAGTCCTGTCTGCGCCTCAGTCCAATGGCTCGCTCGTTGTTGCCCAGACCACGGATGGCAAGGTTCTCGGCTTCAGCGCCGCTGATGGCGAGAAGCTATGGCAGTACGACGGCACGGTTCCGGTTTTGTCCATGAGAGCTGCTGCGGCCCCACTGGTTGGTGGAGACGTTGTCATTGCCTCCTTTGCCAGCGGCAAATTGATCGCTCTGTCGGCAGCTTCAGGACAGCCCATGTGGCAGTACGAAGTGGGCCAGCCTCAGGGGCGCACGGAGCTGGAAAGGCTTGTGGACGTGACCGGACAACCTCTGGTCATCGAGACTGCTGTCCTGGTGGTTGGCTACCAGGGCAAACTTGCACTCGTTGATATTCGTACCGGGCAGGAGATCTGGAGCCGCACGGCATCCAGCCTCTATTCCCCGATGATTGGCGGCGGCGAGATCTATCTGGCCTCGGCCAATGGCGACATTGTTGCCCTGAGAGGCTCAGACCGTCGGGAAGTCTGGACACAGGATCGTCTTGCATGGCGCCAGCTGACCCAACCAATGGTTTATGAAGACTATCTCGTGGTCGGCGATTTTGAAGGCTACCTTCATGTTCTTGACCGAGAGGACGGCCGACTGGTTGGCCAGCTGGAGTTCGACGATGAGGGTATCCGCGTACCGGCACAGCGCCTCGCCAATGGTAACCTGCTGGTTTTTGGCAACAGCGGAAAGATGGCCGTATTCCAGGTTAAGCCGCAGGATTGATCCCCCATTATGACCCCAGTTATTGCCCTTGTCGGACGCCCTAACGTCGGCAAATCGACATTATTTAACCAGATGACCCGTTCCAGGGATGCCCTGGTTGCGGATTTCCCGGGGCTGACCCGTGACCGCAAGTACGGTGAGGGCAGCTACGAGGGGCAGCGCTTCATCGTCATCGACACCGGTGGTCTTACCGGTGACGAGCAGGGCCTTGATCTCGAAATGGCCCGCCAATCCATGCAGGCGGTAGAAGAGGCTGACATCGTACTGTTCATGGTGGACGGTCGTGCCGGCCTGACCGCTGGCGATGAGCTTATTGCAGACAGCCTTCGCCGGTCCGGCAAGCAGGCTCATCTGGTCGTGAACAAGACCGATGGTCAGGATCCGGACATTGCAGCATCGGATTTCTACAGCCTGGGCTTTGAATCCACCTTCCTGATTGCGGCCTCCCACAACCGGGGTATTCGCTCGATGCTCGAAATCCTGCTGCCCTCCGAGGAGGAGCGGGAGGAAGAGGACAGGGCGGACCGTTACCCCGGTATCCGTATTGGAGTGGTCGGCCGACCGAACGTGGGCAAGTCCACCCTGGTCAATCGGATGCTCGGTGAAGAGCGAGTGGTGGTTTACGATATGCCCGGTACGACCCGGGATAGCGTGTATATCCCCTACGAGCGCCAGGGCAGTCAATACACGCTGATTGATACGGCCGGTGTCCGTCGCCGGAAAAATGTCAGTGAAGTGGTGGAGAAGTTCTCCATCATCAAGACGCTGCAGGCGATTGATGACGCCCATGTGGTTATTCTCGTTATTGATGCCCGGGAAGGCCTGGTGGACCAGGATCTCCACCTGATCGGGTTTGTCCTTGATGCCGGCCGCTCGCTGGTGATCGCCGTCAACAAGTGGGACGGTATGGATCCGGAAGACCGCGTTCGGGTGAAAGAGCAGGTGCAGCGTCGTCTGGACTTCCTGGATTACGCCGATAAGCACTATATTTCGGCGCTCCACGGATCTGGCGTGGGTGTGATGTATGAGTCGGTGCAAGCCTGTTACGAATCTGCCATGGCAAAGTGGCCGACCAACCGCCTGACTGCCATTCTTCAGGATGCCATTGCCCAGCATCAGCCCCCCATGGTGCACGGGCGTCGAATCAAACTGCGTTACGCCCACCAGGGCGGGTCCAATCCGCCGGTCATTGTGGTTCACGGTAACCAGGTGGATTCACTGCCGGGTGCGTACAAGCGGTATCTTGAGAATACCTTCCGGAAGGTCCTGAAAGTAACCGGTTCACCAATCCGCTTCGAGTTCAAATCGGGTGAAAACCCGTTTGCCGGCAAAGTGGATCGCCTGACCCCGCGTCAGAAGGTGAAGAAGGACAACGACGAGAAGAAGGGCCGTCGTCCAAAGAAGCAGCGCCAGAAAAGTCTCAAGCGCTGATTCAGTGGCCGGGTGAGGTGAGGCTGCCTCAGCCTGGCCCGGCTCTCTCAACCTGTCTTGCCTGAACGGCGGTCAGGGCAATTGTAAATACAATATCTTCCACCAGCGCGCCCCGGGACAGATCGTTGACCGGCTTGCGCAGCCCCTGCAGCATTGGCCCGATACTGACCACGTTGGCACTGCGCTGCACGGCCTTGTAGGTGGTGTTGCCGGTATTCAGATCCGGGAACACGAATACCGTGGTCTTACCTGCAACCTTGCTGTCCGGCGCCTTGCTCCTGGCCACGCTATCGATGGCCGCAGCATCGTACTGAAGCGGCCCGTCTATCAATAGATCCGGCCTGCGCTCACGAGCTATCCTCGTGGCTTCTCTGACCTTATCGACATCCTGACCACTGCCTGACTCCCCAGTGCTGTAGCTGATCATCGCGACCAGTGGTTCGATTCCGAAGGCTTCTGCAGATTCCGCGCTCTGGATCGCAATGTCTGCCAGTTCCTCGGCATTGGGGTCGGGATTGATGGCGCAGTCCCCATAAACAACCACCTGTTGCGGCAGTAGCATGAAGAACACCGAAGAGACCACTTTTGCATGGTCATGGGTCTTGATCAGTTGAAGAGCGGGGCGAACTGTATTGGCGGTTGTGTGAATGGCACCCGATACCAGGCCATCGGCTTCATCCAGAGCCACCATCATGGTGCCGAGGACGACGTTGTCCTCGAGCATGGCCTCGGCCATGTCCGATGTCAGGCCCTTGTGTTTGCGAAGTTCCACCATCGGGTCGACATAGCGCTGCCGCACCTCTGATGGATCAATAATCTCGATGTCTTCGGGCAGTTCCAGGTCCTGGGAATCCGCAACCCGCTTTATTTCCGCCGCATCACCAATCAGGGCGCAGCGCGCCAGCTTGCGTTGATGGCAGATGATGGCTGCCTGTACCGTTCTTGGTTCGCTGCCTTCCGGTAAAACGATGCGTTTGTCCGCTACCCGTGCGCGTTCGGAAAGCTGGTAGCGGAACGCGGGAGGCGAAAGCCTGTTCTGGCGGGCGACCTTGAGATGCTGCTGCAACCAGTCCGTGTCTATACGCGTGGCAACTGCCTCCATCGCTTTTTCAATCCGGTTCGGGTCATCGATGGGAATGCCCGAAGAGAGATTGGCCAGCATGTGGGCGGTCTCATAGGTATTGGCATCGGAGCCGAGAACTGGCAGGCCGGTTTCCAACGCACGGTGACAGAGATCGATCACGCGCCGGTCCGGCATCAGACCGCCTGTCAGCATCAGGCCGGCCAGCGGCACTCCGTTCAGTGCAGCAACAGCCGTGGTCACCACAATGTCTTCCCGATCACCCGGTGTGACCAGGAGTGTTCCTGGTCTAAGGGTCTCGGTCATGTTGCGGATGCTTCGGGCGCACACCGACACCTTCTGGACGCGTCTGGCGTGCATCTGGCCCTCGTTGAGAATGGGTAATCCGAGTTCCCTGGCTATGTCGGAGACCCTCGGTGCAAGCAGCTCCGGCTGCCATGGAATCTCCGCAATCAGCCGAAAACGGCCCTCGCTGAATACTTTGCACTGACTCTGGTAGTCAATGGTGCTGGGGGCAGGGTGGTTGCTGTTGGAGCGGGGCTCAAGCCCAGCCTGTTCGGGTTCGCCGACCTTGTTGAGTATGACACCAATAACATCTGGGTCGCTCGGATTGGCAAACAGGCGCGATGAGAAGTCCAGCTCTTCATCCATTTGCCGGGCATCCAGATCCTTCGGAGTGCTTACCAGGATGACTTCGGAACCGAGATTCCGGGCGACCTCTACGTTCAGCCTTGCAATGTAGGCTTCGCTGCGGTCAGGGACCAGCCCTTCGATGATCACCACGTCCACGTCCCTGGCAACCTTCTGGTATTCGCCGACCACTGTCTCCATCAGGTAATCCGATTTGCCCCTGTTGAGCAGTTGCTGGGCTTCCTTCAGGGCTATCGGGTCCGGCGGGTTCAGATGACTTCTTGCACGGACGAAGGCCACAGAAGTGTCCTTGCCGGCGTTGTGCATGGATTCGGCGCGGTGAACGGTCTGACAGAACGGCTTGTAAAAGCCGACGCTCACGCCCACTCGCTCCAGGGCGCGCAACAGGCCCAGGCAGACCGACGTGAGCCCTGAATCCATGGATGTCGGTGCAAAAAAGAGACTCTTTGCCATGATGGTATTCCTGATGATGCGTGTGGGTCAGCCCCTGGCGACAGAACCGGCAAGCCGGGATGCTTCCCGTGCAATGACCAGTTCCTCGTTGGTGGGAATCACCAATATGGGAAATCTGGAGTCGGGGCTCTCGATCCGCCCGTCGCTGAACTCGCCATGATGGTTGTTGAGGTCCGGACTGAGTTCAAATCCCATGAGTGTAAGATGGTTAATGGTCTCGGCTCTGATCCGGGCACTGTTTTCCCCGATGCCGCCAGTGAAAACCAGCGCGTCCAGGTGGCTAAGCGATGCCAGCATGGCCCCGACGTAACGGGCCAGGCGGAAGCAGAACACATCAATGGCGGTTTGTGATGGCTCATGGCCATGATCCGCGAGTTCACAGAGCGAGCGCATGTCATTGGTCTGGCCGGACAGGCCAAGGAGGCCGCTTTCCTGGTTCAGGATCCGGTGCACCTCATCGGCGGCCAGGCCTTTGCTGCGGAGAAATTCGAACAGGCCAGGGTCGACATCCCCGCTGCGGGTTCCCATCACCAGGCCCTCCAGTGGTGTAAGGCCCATGCTGGTATCCACACTGATTCCGTCCCGGATGGCCGTAATGCTGCATCCGTTGCCCAGGTGGGCCGAGATGACCGAGGTGGTGGCCGGTGTTTTGCCCAACAAACGAGCAGTTTCGGCAGCCATGAAGGCATGACTGGTACCATGGAATCCGTAGCGGCGGATTCCCCATTCGCGATACCAGGCCTCCGGGAGCGCATAAAGGAATGCCCTTTTGGGCAGAGTCTGGTGAAAGGCGGTGTCGAAAACGGCGGTCTGGGGCACCCCGGGAAACTGAGCCAGGGTTGCGCGGATCCCGGACAGATTGACCGGGTTGTGCAGTGGAGCAAGGCCCTCGCACTTCTCAATGGCCTCAACGACATCGTCATCAAGCAGTGCGGCTTCACGGAAAGTCTCACCGCCATGAACAACACGGTGACCAATGGCCGTTGGGGCAGTTGCCATCAATCCCTTATCCCTGAATGCAGAAACTAGCTTATTCAGCGCCTGATCGTGGCTGGCGCCGGGGTCCAGCAGGATGGTCTCTTCCTGGCCTTCAACGCGGGCAAATGCATCGTTTTGGCCCAGGCGCTCAGCGAGCGCTGATGCCAGCTTTCTATGTTGGCCATCGAATAAGGCGAGTTTCAGAGACGAGCTGCCGCAGTTCACGACAAGTACGGTGTCTTCCATGGGGGTGAGGTTCCAAAGGTTTTCGATCTATACTCGATGATTACTGGCCAGCCAGGCTTCAAAATCCGATGCCGGCAGGGGGCGGCTGTAGAAATACCCCTGGGAGAAGTCGCAGCCTTCCTTTTTCAGGAAATGGGTCTGGGCCTCTTCTTCCACACCTTCAGCGATCACCCGCAGCCCCAGGCTATGGGCCATGTTGATGATGGCCCGCACCAGTGACGCATCTTCAGGTTCCTTCATGACATCCTGAACAAACGATTTATCGATTTTCAGGGTATCAAACGGGTAGCTCTTCAGATAGCTGAGGGCAGAGTAGCCGGTACCAAAATCGTCTACTGACAAGCGGATCCCGGCCTTGTCGAGCTGGCGCAGGATTTCGGCGGTTTCAATGGAGTTGTCCAGAATCAGTCGTTCGGTGATTTCAAGTTCCAGCTGTTCCGGTGCAAGGCCGCTGGTCGAGAGAGCGTGCATCACGGCCTCGGTGAAGCCCGGATCACGGAACTGGCGGGGCGACACGTTCACGGAAATACCAATGTCTTTTCCGATGGCCTCTTTCCATCCCACGGCCGCCCGACAAGCCTCCTCGAGAACCCACTCGCCGATGGGCGTTATCAGGCCGGTTTCCTCGGCCAGGGGAATAAACCGATCGGGCATTACCATGCCCATGGCCGGGTTGTTCCAGCGCAGCAGCGCCTCGACCGAGCAAAGCGTGCCGGAATCGGTATTCACGATGGGCTGGAAATACAGTTCAAATTCCTTCAGCTCCAGAGCCCTGCGCATGCTGGATTCCATCTTCAGGCGCTCGTGGGAGACCTCGGTCATTTCCGGTGCGAAATGGGCGAAGGAACTTTTGCCTTTGTGTTTGGCCTGGTACATGGCGGCGTCGGCGTGCTGCAGCAGCGTGCCGCTGTTGTCAGAGTCTGTCGGGAAAATGGCGATACCAATGCTCGTGGTGACAAAAACCTCCTGGCCATTAAGGATGTAGGGCGGTGAGAAGGTTTTCAGTATACGCTCTGCAACCTGCGAGGAAGCCTCCGGCCCGGTCAGGCCCGGCAGGATTACCAGGAACTCATCGCCTCCCAGCCGTGCAACGGTGCTGGTGCCACGGAGGCAGCTGGAAATTCGACGGGCTGCCTCAATCAGCAGGTTGTCGCCCGCGTCGTGGCCAAGGGTATCGTTGATGTGCTTGAAGTTGTCGAGGTCCAGGAACATTACTCCCACAAGGGTGCTTTCCCGGCGTGCCTGTGCCAGCGCCAGTTTCAGACGGTCCAGGGCCAGCATCCGGTTGGGCAGTCCGGTGAGGATGTCGTAGTTGGCCTGGCGCAGGAGTTGCTGTTCATAGCGTTTACGGATGCTGATGTCTTCACCGAGGATGAGGTAGCCGGTGGTGCCGCCTGATTCGTCCTTGATCGGGGTAACAATCAGTTGCTCCCAGAAGCGTTCGCCATTACGGCGCACGCTGTTCACCTCACCCTGCCAGACGCCAACGCGCTGCACCTGCAAGCGGATCGACTGCCAAAGGTGCCGGCTTTCACGGTTTTCGATATCGTTGGCCCCGAGTGCGCCAGGGTGCTTTCCGATAATCGACCCGGCGTCATAGCCGGTTAACTGGGTGAATTTCTGGTTGGCAAATTCGATACGCCACTGACGGTCGCAGATGAGGACAGAGGAGGGACTCTGTTCAATGGCCTTGGAAAACTTCCGGATTTCCGCCGCATCCTTTTGCTGGCGTTCCATGTCTGCATTGAGTCGCTCGCGCATCTGATTGATGGCGTCAGTGACGCGACCCAGCTCATCGTTCCTGTTTAATGGTGTGTTGGGTCTATCCAGTGTTAGTGGCTTCGAGGTGGTCTTCAGTGAAAAGTCCCGGGCGTAATTCGCCATGGTAGTGAGATGGCGAGCCACGAAATGCTGGAAGATCCAGATAATCAGGATCGAAACGAAAAAGGTCTTCAGGAACTGGGTCAGGAGAATAACCCCCACCTTTCGCTTGAGTTCGTCGTAGACCCGGTCCAAGTCTGCAGTCACCGTCAGCTCACCCAGCTTGAACATTTCATCGCCCTGGTGAACGAGACTGAAGCTGTGGGAGGTGGTTTTCGCATCTCGCGGGATCTCTCCCATAACCAGCTCGGAATCGGGTTCGATTCTCAGCCGCAGATGAACCACGTCGGGCAAGCTGAGTATGCCCTCCATCTGGGTTTGAAGCAGTTTCTGGTCCAGGGCCCAGAGGCTGCGGGCCAGACTGGATGCATAGCCGGCTTCAACCACCTGCATGCGGTTGTCGATTTGCGAGAGGTCTTTTCGATAATCGGAGTAGATCTGGAGCGCGGAGGCCACCAGTGTAAAGGCGGAGCTGAACAGAAGAATCCAGGCCAGCAGCCTGAAAGACAGGGGCGAGCCTGTGCGAAAACGTTGGAGACGCGTCGACAGTTTTGGCATGTCTTGAACTTCAGCCACCCGGACCGGTTAGGAGATCGGACACTTCCTTTGTTTCCGACTATAGCAGCAGTTTCTTTTAATTGCCTTGCAAATGCAGGAAAAATCGAAGGAAATGTGTAGTGGTTCAGTATTTATGCGTACACCGGGTCTGGTGAATACGTTGATCTGGATCAATACCTTGCGGATAGCCCGGGCGTAATCTCAATTTAATCAAGTTCATTGCCGGAAGGGGAAAACAACATGTATATGGACGCTGTTGTAATCGCAGGTATTGCTACCGTACTGCTGATGGTTGGCTTTTTCGTTGGTGTTGGCATCTTCGTGATGAAAGATCAGAAAGAGCACGGACACCAGGACAGAAGAGACGGGAAGCACGGCCACAAGCCGGTCTGACAAGTCACTGGGAAACTCCGGTTTCCCTGACATTTCAAGGCAGAAAAATTGGCGTCCCCTAGGGGGTTCGAACCCCTGTTGCCGCCGTGAAAGGGCGGAGTCCTAGGCCACTAGACGAAGGGGACGCAACGTTTTCAACACCTTGCCTCGTCGAGGTGGCGCGTATATTAAGTAAGCTTCGAAACCCTGTCAACGCCTTTTTTGAAAAAAAATCCGAGACGCTGACTGGGTCCTTCACGACACCAGGGACTCACAATCAG
Source organism: Marinobacter sp. (assembly GCA_033721635.1). Taxonomy (GTDB): domain Bacteria; phylum Pseudomonadota; class Gammaproteobacteria; order Pseudomonadales; family Oleiphilaceae; genus Marinobacter. The sequence continues at coordinate 28,152 of JAWWAT010000001.1, forward strand.
TGCCCTGGATCCGCTTTACATCCGCAGCCACCAATGGCGGAAGCCGTTCTATCGGGGCGAACCCGGGGCAACGGATTGGGATAGCGCCTGCTCAAGCTCTGGATATCTGAACTGGAACCCCTGGTCGATCAGCTTTTCTGGTAGCGCCCTTTGGCCAGTCAGCAGAAGCCGGGCCATTTCTCCGAGGGCAATCTTTAGTACCGGTGCTGGCGCGGGAAAAAGCGTGGGGCGGTGCAAGACCTTACCCAGGCACCGGGTAAACTCGGCATTGGTGGCCGGGTTCGGGCCCACCACATTGAATGGGCCGGAGGCGTTTGGAGTTTCCAGCATCCATATAAGGGCGCCAACGACGTCGTCGCGGTGTACCCACGGCATGTACTGCTTGCCGCTTCCCAGACGCCCGCCAAGCCCAAGTTTGAAGGGTAGAATCATCCGTTCAAGAAAGCCGCCATCAGGGCCTGCCACTACACCCGTTCGGGAGTAGCATACTCTCACGCCATCGTCCGCGAGGGGTTGGGCGGCATTCTCCCAGTCGCGACAAAGCCGGTGGGTGAATTCATCGTTGGGGCTGGTGTCTTCGGTGACAGTTGCGGACCCCTGGTCCCCGTAGAAGCCAACAGCCGAACCCGAGACCAGCACCTCCGGTGCCCGTTCCCAACTGCGAACAACCTCAACCAGCGTTTCGGTCACGCCTATACGGCTGTCCCGCAGTTCCTGCTTGCGGGCTTCCGACCAACGTTTGTCGGCAATGCCTTCGCCGGCGAGGTTGATCACAGCGTCGTAGCCGGGGTGGGATCGAAGCTGCTGCAGGTCGCGGATGGCTTCGACCCGACCACAGCTGGACTTGACCGCTTCTGCCGATTGCCGGCTGAAAACTGTGATTTCGAAATTCCGTGCCAGCAATTCACGGCACAGAACATGGCCGATAAACCCGGTACCACCGGTAATCAGAATCCTTTTCGACATAATTGTTGCTCCTGTTGCGCACTGCCTGCCGGATTGGTTAAAAGCATGCCCGGCTCAGGCTGGCGTCTGTTCCAGTTGAAGCATAACAACATCCCGGATCGCCTGTCCTAGCAAAGGGTTTTCTCCAATCGGTGGCGCAAGTTGGATGGTTGCGCCATGTACTTTCTCGAGTTCTTTGATCATAGCGGGAACGTCCTTTCGCAAGTGACGCCCGGCTGCAAGAAACAGGGGAATGATCGTAAAATCGCTGACGCCTTCGGCGACACTCTCCCTGATCACGGTGTCCATGGATGGTTCAGCGAGTTCCATGTAGGCAATCCGAGCGTTGTCGACGGAATTGAGGGTTGGCTCAGCAAGCTTTTCGAAGGTTTCACACCAGCGCTTGTCACTGCTTCCATGTGCCAACAGAATAATGCGGGGACTCGTCATTGCCGCTCCTGGAGTAGTCAATTTGATTGGGCCTGTCGTAAATCCGGGTTGCCGCCCGCTGTTAGGGCTGGCAGTTTCTAAGGTAACAGGGTGACGCTGAATGTTCGATTGGAAAGAGATTCTGGATTTCTGGTTTGGTGAACTTGACGAAAATGGGTTGCCGGACAGCGACCATCGGAACAAATGGTTCCGGTCTGACCGCAAGTTCGATCAGGAGATTCGCAGGCGTTTCCTGTCCATGGTGCTTTTCGCATCTGAGCAGGGGCTGGATCACTGGCGCCGCGAGGCAGGTGGCATACTCGCCGAAATTATTCTCCTGGATCAGTTTTCCCGGAACATCTTCCGCGGCAGTGCCATGGCGTTTGATCAGGACCGTCAGGCCCGAAAACTCTGCCGGGAAGCCATGCAGAGAGGGCAGGATATGATGCTTGCTCCGGTCCACAGGGCTTTTCTCTATATGCCACTGCAGCATTCCGAGCTCAGGGACGATCAGGACGTCTCCGTGGAATGTTACGAACAGCTTGCACGCTCGTCCCAGGGCATTCTCGCTGATTTTATGGGCAGCTTTCTTCAGTCTGCCCGAGACCATCGTGCCATTATTCAGCAGTTCGGTCGCTTTCCCCACAGAAACAAGGCCCTGGGGAGAACATCGACAGCAGATGAAGAGGTTTACCTCAAAGGCGGACGCAGATTTGGCCAGTAGAGTACGCAGTGGTTTCTTAAAGTTTTGTATGAAAAACGTACATTCTGACGAGGTTACCAATATTCCCTGATAAAATGCCCGACACTGACTTTCGGCCGGGTGGCAACGGTTTGTGACCGCCCGCAATCATTATCGGGGACATTCAATGCAAAAGATGCGGCGTTTTTTGCCCGCAGGCGTACTGTTGGCCGTGTGTGCTGCCTTTCCTCTCCCATCGCTTGGCGATTCGCTGGATGAGCAGCTTGTCGACCGCCTGCGAACAGTCGCTCCAAAGCTTGATGCCAAAGTTCTCAAGGCAGCCATCAGTGCGTCTCGCTGCGCTGTGTCGAATGGTGTGGAGATGCCCGAGCGTCTCGCGGTTATCGATTTCTCCCTGCCATCCCGCCAGGAACGGCTATGGATCTTCGACCTCGAAAAGGGAGAGTTGCTGCTTCGGGACCTGGTTGCGCACGGCAAGAATTCGGGGAATTTCAAATCGACCGCCTTCTCCAATATTGAGGGCAGCCACCAGTCCAGTATTGGGCTTTTTCAGGCCAGGGAATCCTATTACGGTAAGCACGGTTACTCACTCAGGCTGGATGGCCTGGAGCCGGGGATCAACGATCTTGCCAGGCAGCGTGCCATCGTGATTCATGGCGCCGACTATGTGAATGAGGAGTGGGTCAGCAAATACGGCCGGATCGGTCGTAGCCATGGGTGCCCGGCGGTGGATAATCAGATCGTGAAGCGTGTGGTGGACAACCTGAAGGGCGGGCAGTTGGTGTTCAAGTACTACCCGGACCAGGAGTGGCTGCACAGCTCCGGTTTCCTGAAATGCGACAACAAGACACTGGCGGGAAAAAACCTGCAAAAAAGTGGTTGACGGCTTCGTCGGGATCCGTAGAATACGCCTCCGTTGTCGGTAACAGCCGATCAGCATTGCGGGAATAGCTCAGTTGGTAGAGCACAACCTTGCCAAGGTTGGGGTCGCGAGTTCGAATCTCGTTTCCCGCTCCAGATTCAGAAAACCCGGTCCTGAAAAGGATCGGGTTTTTTCGTTTTCGGGCACCTGTAAACTCGGCGCCGGGGTGTGTGGTCAGGTATACTCTGCAGCCTGTTGCGTATCCTGCTTCTTTGGGGAGGCTGCCCGCCATGAAGGTTCATTCGCTGTTCGTGTATCCCGTCAAATCCCTTTCTGGAATTGAAGTGACCTGTTTTAACACCGATGACTTCGGGCCGGTTGGAGATCGTCGATGGATGATCGTGGATGACGACCGACGGTTTGTTACCCAGAGAGAGCACCCGGAACTTGCCCGGGTAGGAACCCGTCTGGACGGTGACCGGGTAGTCATCAGTATTCCTGATGAGGGCGAGTTTGCCCTGACTGCCACAGAGGAAGAGGTTCGGGTTCTGGTCTGGCGAGATTGGGTCAAGGCGCTGACTGGCTTGCCGGGGGCAAACGACGCCCTGAGCCGTTTTTGTGGTAAGCCTGTTCGCCTCGTGTTTATGCCGGAAAGCTCTTTTCGCCGTGTTGATGCGGGCCGGGTCGACGAGTATCGCCGGGTGGGTTTCGCCGACGGGTTCCCCTTTCTAGTGACCAACACCGCCTCCCTGGCAGAGCTGAATACCCGGCTCACGGCGCCCGTGGAGATGCGCAGATTCCGCCCCAATATTGTGGTTGAGGGAGCAGAGGCATGGGATGAAGATCACTGGCGGAGCCTGAGCGTTGGCGACAATCAGCTGAGCATCGTAAAGCCCTGTTCGCGCTGTGTCATGACCACCGTGGATCCCACCACGGGCCAAAAGGATGCCGCCCTGCAACCTTTGAGGACGCTCTCCGGTTATCGCAGAACCCAGGAGGGGGTCATCTTCGGGCAGAACGCCGTACATGAATCACCGGGTATTATTCGGGTGGGTGATCCCGTTACCGCCAACAAATCGGAGTAGAACCAAACGTGCCACTGTTAACGCTGGACTCAGTTTCCCTGGCTTATGGAATGCACCCGCTGCTGGATCAGGCCTCACTGGTTATCGATGCCGGAGAGAGAGTGTGTTTGCTGGGACGAAACGGTGAGGGAAAATCGACCCTGCTCAGGATTGTCAGCGGAGAAGTGATCCCCGACGGTGGTGTGGTGCGTCTTGATGATGGCGCTGTGCTGGCGGTGCTTCCGCAAAACCTGCCTTCGGAAGATGCCCGCACGGCCTATGAAGTGGTCGCCGGGGCCTTCCCGGAAACAGGCCAGTTGCTCGCTGAATTTCATCAGCTGTCCCAGCAGGCAGATGAGGCGAGTCTCGACCGGCTGATGAAGGTTCAGGAGCGTCTGGAGGCTCTTGATGGATGGCGCCTGGATCAGAAAGTCACCACCATTCTCGGCCAGTACGGCGTTGATCCGGATCAGACCCTCGATACCCTCTCCGGAGGCTGGCAGCGCCGCGTTTTATTGGCCAAGGCACTGGTTGCCGACCCGGACATACTGTTGTTGGACGAGCCCACCAACCACCTGGATGTGCCGGCAATTGCCTGGCTCGAAGAGGCTCTTGGCCAATTCCGGGGTGCCATGCTGTTTGTCAGCCACGATCGGGCGTTCATACGGCGTATGGCGACCCGTATCGTTGAGCTGGACCGGGGCAAACTGGTGAGTTTCGCGGCTACCTATGATCGCTACCTTGATCTGAAAGAGAAAGCGCTTGAAGAGGAAGAGCGCCAAAATGCATTGTTCGATAAGCGACTCAAGCAGGAAGAGGCCTGGATTCGACAGGGTATCAAGGCCCGCAGGACCCGCAATATGGGACGCGTTCGTGCCTTGAAGGCGATGCGCGAGGAACACCGGCAGCGCAGGGTGCGGGGTGGCACCGCGAGCTTTGCAGTGGAAGACGCTGCACGCTCCGGAAAACTCGTGGCTGAAACCCGGAACGCAGGGTTTGCCTATCCCAATGGCAGCCCGGTAATAAAGGATATGAACCTTACCATCCTGCGTGGGGACAAGATCGGGCTCGTCGGGGAAAACGGCACAGGCAAGACAACGCTTGTTCGACTCCTGCTGGGGGACCTGGAACCAACCGAGGGTTCCATTCGTCTTGGTACCAACCTGCAGGTTGCTTATTTCGACCAATTGCGTGGTGAGCTCGATCTCACGAAGAACGCGCTGGATAACCTGTCCGAGGGCCGGGAATTCATCGACATCAATGGCCAGAGCAAACATGTGCTCGGCTATTTGCAGGAGTTCCTTTTTACCCCGGAGCGGGCGCGGTCACCGGTCAGTGTGTTTTCCGGCGGTGAGCGTGCCCGGCTGCTGCTGGCCAAGTTGTTCAGCAAGCCTGCCAATATCCTGGTGCTCGACGAGCCAACCAACGATCTGGATGTCGAAACGCTGGAATTGCTGGAAGAACAGCTGGCGGAATTTGCCGGCACCGTAATCGTGATCAGTCACGACCGGGAGTTTCTCGATAATGTGATCACCGAAACGGTTTTCCTGGATGGTTCGGGCAAAGTGCGTGAGTACGTGGGCGGCTACACCGACTGGCGTCGGCAGGGCGGCTGCTTCCCGTCTGAGGCCACCGGTAACCGGCCGGATAAGCAGGATAAAACCGGCAAGACATCCGGTAGCAACAACAGGTCCGTATCACAGAAACCGGCAGAAAACGCAAAAGGGCGGGCAGAACCTGAGAAGGGTAAAGCCGCGAAACTGAGTTACAAGCTCAAGCTTGAGCTGGAGCAATTGCCAGGCCAGATCGAGGAGCTCGAGCAGGAAGTCGCCGGCCTACAGGAAAGAATTTCCCAGGCCGATTTTTATTCAGGCCCACCGGATGAAGTCTCTGCCACTCTGGAAGCATTGACGGAAAAGGAAAACCGTCTGGAGCAGGTCATTGAGCGGTGGATGGAGCTGGAAGAACAGGCAAGCCAATGAACGTACACTACGATTTTAGATTTCAGGACGGTCGTACCGTTGAATTCAAAGTCACGGACAAGCCTTCCCGGCCGTCGGGCTCGCTCCCGTCCTGGACAAAACTGGAGCATTGCCAGTGTAGCAATTGCCCGCTTAAAGCGGCGGAATCTCCCCACTGTCCGGCTGCAACGGAAATATTGCCGGTGGTGGAGGCTTTCCGGGATGAAGACGCCTATCAGAAGGTTGAGGTGAAGGTGACGGACGAGCGCCGGAGCTATGTGAAGCAGACTGCGCTGGAGGAGGCGCTCCGTTCGCTGCTCGGATTGAAGATGGCGACCAGCGGATGCCCGGTGCTGTCAGAACTCAAGCCGATGGCCGTTCATCACCTGCCGTTTGCGAATACCGATGAATTCATCATGCGCAGTGTGTCCCATTATCTTTTGCAGCAATACTTTGCCAAACGGAATCACCAGACTCCGGACTGGGATCTGAAGGGGCTCGTGGAGAGGAATCAGAGGCTGCAACTCGTCAACCAGGCCCTTTGGCAGCGCATTCACTCGGTCTGCAAGGGCGACAGTAATCTGAAGGCGTTGCTGAACTTCTTTTCAATGGCATCCAGTGTCAGTTTCTCGCTAGAAAGCCAGCTGCGCAAACTGGAGGCCAAAATGGGCGGAGAGGGCGCCTGATAGCCCCTCGCCCTCAGTTTGTGCCCGGGTCCGGGCCCGGGCCGTCTGTTCAGCAACTGTTAATGAATTCGAACCGCCAGAACATCGCATTCGGTTCCATGCAGGACCCCGTTGGCGGTTGAGCCCAGCAACAGCTGGAAACCCTTACGTCCGTGACTGCCCACAATCACCAGATCCACCTCCTGTTCCTTGGCGAGCCTGTGAATTTCAGACTCCGGACGTCCGACCGTTACAACCTGATTGTTCTTCGCTACGCCGTACTGATCGCCGTAGGTTCCCAGCTGTTCACGGGCCGCTTTGTCGAGCTGGTCCTGCAGTTCCGTCAGATCCATCGGGATATCGCCACCATAGGCATACCCGACAGGCTCAACCACGTGGACCAACATCAACTCGGCACCGTGGGCCTCGCTCACGGCTTTTGCCTTGTTGAGCACCTGCGGAGCCTCCTCGGTGAGGTCAATGGCAACAAGCATCTTTTTATAGGCGGACATCGTATCGCTCCTTCGCACACAGGGTATTGTTCTGAGGATAGTACCTTAAATCCGGTCGGGAAAGTGTAGCGGGAAACTGACCGGTATCAATAATGAAGGCGGAAAAGCGCTTTTCTGGCAGGCAATTAGACCCGCCAGAAAAGGAAGGAAGAGGTGTCAGGCATTACCCTGGAGAAGATCAATGGTGGTGGCCAGCCCCTTGAGGATCCCCTTGGAGTAGCGATCGATTACAAAACCTACGTTGTTCTCGTTGTAGTTAATGTAGGACCCGCGAATAAACTGCCACTTGGAAGAGATGTCATTCAGCGTTGCTTTCAGTTCCGCCGTCCCGTCGCCCTGAATGACAGACGACAGCAGCTCATCCAGTTCCCGGGCCTGCTCATCGAGTGGTGTTTCAGTCGAAGAGCCCTGGAAGGTCTGGGCGACGGAAGAGTTGGTCCGAACGGAGTACTTGGCCATCATCTGGGCCATTTTGACGGCAGCCGAACGCGCGGCCTCAACCCTGGGGTTGGTTTCGGTTTGGGAGCTTTCCTGGGCTACGCGGTATAGCTCTGTGGCTTTGTCGTTCATGGTCAGCGCCTGGTTGGCCATGTCTGAGACCAGGCGCAGGTCCGGATAGCCCTGGTTGCGAACGTCGTTGATATTATCGCGCATCAGGTTCTTGAACTTGTCGAACTCCTGATTAAGTCCTTCAATCTCCTCTGCAGAGAGTACGCCTGAATCACTGCCTGCTATGGAGTTCATGGCATCGTTGGCTGAATTGATGCCCTGCACAATCTCATTGAGGGTGTCGGTATCGCCGGTGCTACTGAATCGGTAGTAGGCATCAAGGGCCATGTAGTTGCTGACCCGGAAATTATGAAGGTCGGAGAGAAATCCATCGGCGCTCTCCTGGGCGCGGACACCCATGGAAGTCAATGCGAGCAGGATAAGTGCGGCTACAAGGGAACGTATCCGCAGGTTTGCGTCTTTCATCGGATGGGTCTCCGTAATACGGTTTTATTATTGTGGACCAAAGTCGTAGATCGAAGGTAAAGTAACTGCGTCAGCCAATCAAGCAATTTTGGCGGCGTTGCCACTCGTAAATGTAAACAAGTTTGAAATTTGCGTGACGAAGTTCCGGTTTTTTCTGAGCAGTGGCTTCCAGTTCACTGAAACATAACAATTCCGCTCCAATTTTCTTCGGTTGCCCCCGGTGTTTCGGGGACTTTTGCAGCCCTCCCGAAAGAAACAAATTGACAAATGCGCCGTTTTTTTTCATCGTGTGCCCTCACGATTCAAACGACTGTATGAATTTTTGGATCGGATGATCGGGCAGTGACCGAAATCTCGCTGCACAAACAGCCGTGCCGGTAAATCAAAAGTACCGCCCGGTTGGAAGCAGTTCCAAACACAGACTGGAGATCAGTTGATGATTTACGAAGGTAAAGCCATCACGGTTAAAGAGATCGAAGGCGGGATCGCTCAGTTGAACTTCGACTTGCAGGGCGAGTCAGTAAACAAGTTCAACCGTCTTACTATTGAAGAGCTCCGCGCCGCGACTGACGCACTTAAAGCGCAGAAGAACCTGAAGGGCCTGGTGGTTACCAGCTCCAAGGACAGCTTCATTGTTGGTGCCGACATTACCGAATTCACCGAGCTGTTCGCCGGCTCGGAAGAGGATCTGGTAGCCAACAACCTCAAGGCCAACGAAGTCTTCAACGCCGTTGAAGATCTGCCGTTCCCCACCGTTACCGCGATTAACGGTATGGCGCTGGGTGGCGGTTTCGAAATGTGTCTGGCCACCGACTACCGCGTGATGGACAAGAAGGCCAAGGTTGGTCTTCCGGAAGTTAAGCTTGGTATCTTCCCGGGCTTTGGCGGAACCGTGCGTCTGTCCCGTCTGGTCGGTGTGGACAATGCCGTTGAGTGGATCAGCGGTGGTACCGAGAACCGTGCAGATGTTGCTCTGAAGGTTGGCGCTGTTGATGCCGTGCTCGAGTCCGACAAGCTGGTCGATGCTGCTGTTGCCATTATTAACCAGTGCAACGAAGGCAAGCTGGACCACGAAGCCCGTCGTGAAGAGAAGAAGGGCAAGATCAAGCTCAATGCCATGGAAAGCATGATGGCATTCGAGATTTCCAAAGCGTTTGTTGCCGGCAAGGCTGGCAAGAACTACCCGGCGCCGGTCGAGGCCATCAAGGTCATGCAGAAGCATGCCGGCATGACTCGCGACAAGGCAATCGAAGTGGAAGCCAAAGGCTTCGCCAAGATGGCCAAGACCAATGTGGCGGCCTGCCTGGTTGGCCTGTTCCTGAACGATCAGGAATTGAAGAAGAAGGCCAAGGCTTGGGAAAAAGAAGCCAACGACGTGAACCTGGCTGCCGTTCTGGGTGCCGGTATCATGGGCGGTGGCGTTGCATTCCAGTCTGCCCTGAAAGGCACGCCGATCATCATGAAGGACATCAACCAGGACGGTATCGCCCTGGGTCTGAAAGAAGCCAAGAAGCTTCTGTCCAAGCGTGTTGAAAAAGGAAAGATGAAGCCGGATCAGATGGCCGACGTGCTCAACAGCATCACGCCGACCCTGAACTATGGCGATTTCAAGAATGTGGATCTGGTGGTTGAAGCGGTTGTTGAAAACCCGAAGGTGAAAGATGCGGTACTGCGTGAAACCGAAGATGCGGTTCGCGACGACACCATTCTGACCTCCAACACCTCGACGATCTCCATCGATCTGCTGGCCAAGAACCTGAAGCGTCCGGAAAACTTCTGCGGCATGCACTTCTTCAACCCGGTGCACATGATGCCGCTGGTTGAGGTTATCCGTGGCGAGAAGACCAGCGATCGCGCCATTGCAACAACGGTGGCCTACGCAAAGGCCATGGGCAAGACCCCGATCGTTGTAAACGATTGCCCGGGCTTCCTGGTCAACCGTGTTCTGTTCCCGTACTTCGGCGGCTTTATCGGCCTGGTACGTGACGGTGCTGACTTCCAGCACGTTGACAAGGTTATGGAAAAGTTCGGCTGGCCCATGGGTCCTGCGTACCTGCTGGACGTGGTCGGCATGGATACCGGCAAGCACGCTGGCGAAGTAATGGCAGACGGCTTCCCGGACCGGATGAAGCACGAAGGTACAACCGCCATTGACGTGATGTTCGATAACAACCGTTACGGACAGAAGAACGACAAGGGCTTCTACAAGTATGAACTGGACCGCAAGGGCAAGCAGAAGAAGGTTGTCGATGAAGAGACCTACAAGCTGCTCGAGCCGGTTGTTCAGGGTAAGAACGAGTTCAGCGACGAAGACATCATCGCCCGTATGATGATTCCTCTTTGCCTGGAAACCGTTCGCTGCCTGGAAGACGGCATTGTCGAAGATCCGGCAGATGCTGATATGGGCCTGATTTTCGGTATCGGCTTCCCGCCGTTCCGTGGTGGTGCCCTGCGCTATATCGACGATATGGGTGTAGACAAGTTCGTCGAACTGGCAGACAAGTTTGCAGACCTTGGTCCTCTTTATCACCCGACCGAGAAGCTGCGTGAAATGGCCAAGACTGGCAAAAAGTTCTTTGGCTAACCCTGAACGAGATTTCCGAACGGAGAAAGATCTATGAGCCTTAATCCGAGAGACGTTGTCGTCGTCGATTGCGTGCGGACTCCGATGGGTCGTGCCAAAAACGGTTGTTTCCGGAACGTGCGTGCAGAGACCCTGTCCGCCAATCTGATCGAAGCACTGTTTGAGCGCAACCCGAAGCTCGACCCGAAAGAAGTTGAAGATGTTATCTGGGGCTGTGTAAACCAGACCAAGGAGCAGGGCTTCAACGTGGCGCGTCAGATTTCCCTGCTGACCCGCATTCCCCACGAGTCTGCCGCCCAGACCGTGAACCGCCTGTGTGGCTCTGCCATGAGCGCGATTCACACTGCAGCCCAGGCCATCATGACCGGCAACGGTGATGTGTTCTTCGTGGGTGGTGTCGAGCACATGGGGCACGTACCCATGACCGAAGGCTTCGACCACAACCCGGCTGCGTCCAAGTACTCCGCAAAAGCGTCCAACATGATGGGCCTGACCGCGGAAATGCTGGCCAAGATGCACGGGATTACCCGTGAGCAGCAGGACGAGTTCGGCGCTCGGTCCCACCGTCTGGCCCATGAAGCGACCGTAGAAGGCCGTTTCAAGAACGAAATCGTGCCCATTGAAGGTCACGACGAGAACGGCTTCAAGGTGCTGATCGAGCAGGACGAGACTATTCGTCCGGAAACTACGGCCGAATCACTGAGTCAGCTCAAGCCGGCGTTCGATCCGAAGAACGGTACCGTGACAGCTGGTACGTCTTCCCAGCTGACTGACGGTGCGGCAGCGATGGTGCTGATGTCTGCAGAGCGTGCAGAAGCACTTGGTCTTAAGCCGATTGCCAGGATCCGCAGCATGGCCGTTGCCGGCTGTGATCCCGCGATCATGGGTTATGGCCCGGTGCCTGCTACCAAGAAAGCCCTGAAGCGTGCAGGCCTGAAAGTCGAAGATATCGACTTCTGGGAACTGAACGAGGCGTTTGCCGGCCAGTCGCTGCCTGTCCTTAAGGACCTGAAGCTTCTGGGCGTTATGGAAGAAAAAGTGAACCTGAACGGCGGCGCGATTGCTCTTGGCCATCCGCTGGGCTGCTCTGGTGCACGTATCTCTACCACCCTGCTGAACGTGATGCAGGCCAAAGGCGGTAAGCTTGGTGTTTCCACCATGTGTATCGGTCTGGGCCAGGGCATTGCAACGGTCTGGGAGCGTCTGTAATCCACTAACCGGATTGCATTTCGCGGTTTTAGAAGGCCCGGCAAATGCCGGGCCTTTCTGTTTCAAGAGGCAGGCCCAACAGTGTTCCCGAATGTGAAAAAAAGCAGGATTGAAACCAAAGAATGGGTTGTCTTGCTATTCTTGACCCTGTAAAACAGTGAGCCTATACAAAATGGCGGCGCATTTGTGTTTTCTAGCCGACTGATTTTACAGCGAGTTTACGGTTTGCTGATTTATTGACCGATTTATCGCCAAGGATACAGATCTCCGATATGGGTAAAAGTCTCGTTATTGTCGAGTCACCAGCGAAAGCGAAGACCATTAATAAGTACCTGGGCTCTGACTTCATCGTCAAATCGAGCGTCGGGCACATTCGTGATCTTCCCGTCAGTGGCAGTGGATCCCAGTCGGATCCCAAAGAGCGTGCCAGGCAGGCTGCTCTCACCCGGAAAATGAGCCCTGAAGAAAAGGCCGTGCATAAAAAGCGCAAGGCCCGCGAACAGCTGGTCGCCCGAATGGGCGTCGACCCTGATCAGGACTGGAGCGCCCGTTACGAGATCCTTCCCGGCAAGGAGAAGGTGGTCAGCGAACTCAAGCGTCTGGCTAAATCAGCAGACCACATCTATCTGGCAACGGATTTGGACCGTGAAGGGGAGGCTATCGCCTGGCACCTTCAGCAAACCATCGGCGGCGAACCCGAAAAGTACCGACGCGTGGTGTTTAACGAGATCACCAAGCGCGCCATCCAGGAGGCATTCAAGGATCCTGGCAATCTTGATAACAACCGGGTGAATGCCCAGCAGGCCCGTCGCTTCCTGGATCGGGTTGTCGGCTACATGGTATCGCCGCTGCTGTGGGCCAAGATTGCCCGGGGTCTGTCTGCTGGCCGTGTGCAATCAGTCGCGGTGCGGCTGATCGTGGAGCGGGAGCGGGAAATCCGGAAATTCGTTCCGGAAGAATTCTGGCAGTTACACGCCGATCTCGCCTCTGCCAAGGCTGATCAGCCGGTCCGTTTTGAAGTGACCCGGCATGATGACAAGCCATACCGACCGGTCAATGAGCAGCAGAGCAGTGAGCACGTCAACCGCCTCAAAGCGGGCACTTTCAAGGTTGCCAAGCGGGAAGACAAGCCAACGCGTTCTCGCCCTTCGGCGCCTTTCATTACATCCACGCTGCAGCAGGCTGCCAGTAACCGGATGGGGTTCAGCGTCAAGAAGACCATGATGCTTGCCCAGCGTCTTTATGAGGCCGGTTTTATTACCTACATGCGTACTGACTCCACCAACCTGAGTCAGGATGCAGTTAACAGTTGCCGCACCTTTATTCAGAAGCAATTTGGCGACAAGTACCTGCCCGAGAAGCCCCGCGTTTACGGAAGCAAAGAGGGTGCGCAGGAAGCCCACGAGGCCATTCGCCCGACCGAAGTGAGCCGTCGTCCGGCCGATATCAGCGGCCTTGAGAAGGATGCCGAGAAGCTGTACGACCTGATCTGGCGTCAGTTCATTGCCTGTCAGATGTCGGATGCAGAATTCCTGAGTACCTCAATTGTGGTCGCCAACGGCGATTACGAGCTTCGGACCCGTGGCCGGATCATCAAGTTCGAGGGCTTTCTTAAGGCCGCGCCCCAGGCCGCCAAGAAGGATGAAGACATTGCTCTGCCTGATATCCAGGTCGATGAAGTTCTCGATCTGAAAAAGCTCGATCCGAGTCAGCATTTTACCAAGCCGGCACCCAGGTACACTGAGGCCAGCCTGGTCAAAGAGCTTGAAAAGCAGGGCATTGGGCGGCCGTCGACCTACGCCTCGATTATTTCCACGATTCAGGATCGGGGATATGTACGGCTGCAGAACCGCCGTTTCTACGCCGAGAAGATGGGCGAGATTGTTACCGAGCGCCTCTCGGAGTCTTTCCCGAACCTGATGGACTTCGACTTCACCGCGAGGATGGAAGATGAGCTCGATGAGATTGCCGAGGGCGATGTCGAGTGGAAGAAAGTCCTGAACGATTTTTACGGCCGGTTCCGGCAACAATTGGAGCAGGCAGAGAGTGGGGAAGACGGCGGAATGCGCGCCAATACACCCACCGAAACGGATATTCCATGCCCGAGCTGCGGCCGGAATATGCAGATTCGCGTGGCCAGCACCGGTGTCTTCCTGGGCTGTTCCGGTTATTCATTACCACCGAAGGAACGTTGCAAGACTACCATTAACCTGGTTTCCGGTGATGAAGTGGTCAGCGCTGACGATGATGTGGAAGGTGAGGGTGAGACCCGCCTGCTTCGCAAGAAGCGGCGTTGTCCCAAGTGTGGCACCGCCATGGACAGTTACCTGGTTGACGAGACCCGGAAGCTGCATGTCTGCGGTAACAATCCTGACTGCTCTGGTTACGAGGTTGAGAAAGGCACGTTCCGCATCAAGGGCTACGATGGCCCGACCTTGGAGTGCGACAAGTGCGGCTCCGAGATGCAGCTGAAAACGGGGCGTTTCGGCAAGTATTTCGGTTGTACCAACACCGAGTGTAAGAACACCCGTAAACTGCTGAAGAATGGCGAGCCAGCCCCGCCCAAGATGGACCCGGTGCCCATGCCGGAGCTCCAGTGCCAGAAGGTCGATGACACCTACGTTCTTCGCGATGGTGCGTCCGGCTTGTTCCTGGCCGCCAGTAAATTCCCGAAAAACCGGGAAACACGGCCGCCTTTGGTCATGGAGATCAAACCGCACCGCAAGGAAATTGATCCCAAGTACGACTACCTGATGGATGCGCCCGAGCGGGACCCAGAAGGCAATCCGACGGTGATCCGTTACAGCCGCAAGAGCAAGGAGCAGTACGTCATGTCCGAGAAGGATGGCAAGGCGACGGGCTGGTCAGCGTGGTATGTGAACGGTAAGTGGCAGCCGCAAGACAAGAAAAAGTAAGACACATAGGGCAGGGGCCAGATGAACGCTTTCGTCTGGCCCCTGATTCAGATACTTACCGGAACTTCCTCAGCCTCTGGATAAGAGAGGAGGTGTCCCAGCGTTTGCCGCCCATGGACTGGACATCCGCATAGAACTGATCCACCAGCGCCGTAACTGGTAAAGACGCGTTCACTTTTCTTGCTTCTTCCAGGCAAATACCCAGGTCCTTTCGCATCCAGTCGACGGCAAAGCCGTGCTCGAATTCACCGGCCATCATGGTTCCCGAGCGGTTTTCCATTTGCCAGGATTGGGCCGCGCCCTTGGAGATAACGTCCACCACTTTCGCCACATCCAGTTCGGCCTGCTCAGCAAAGTGCAGCGCTTCTGAAAGGCCCTGTACCAGGCCGGCGATGGCAATCTGGTTTACCATCTTGGTTTTCTGGCCGCTGCCAGCGGGGCCCATCCGGTTGAGTGCCCGGGCATAGTGTTCCATGACTGGTTCGGCTTTGGCGTAGTCCTGTTCGGATCCGCCGCACATGATTGTCAGCTTGCCGTTCTCGGCGCCTTGCTGGCCGCCAGACACCGGCGCGTCCACGAATCCCATATTGTTCTTCTTGGCGGCATCAGCGAGGTATTCTGCAATGCCGGCAGAAGCTGTCGTGTGGTCGACAAGCACCGCTCCTTCTGAGGCGTTGGCGAGAATGCCCTCGTCGCCCTCGTAAACAGCCTTCAGGTCGGTATCGGCACCAACACAGGTCAGAACAATATCCGCGCCTGTGACGGCCTCAGCAATGGTGTTGCAGCTGGTTCCTGAGTATTCGCTTGCCCATTGCTCGGCTTTGGCACTGGTCCGGTTCCAGACTCTGACGTCCAGCCCTGCTTTTGCGAGGTGGCCGGCCATCGGGTAGCCCATAACGCCGAGGCCGATAAACGCTGCTGTAGTCATTGCTTTCTCCTCTGATGTTTTTGTCGGATTAACTTAGCACAGAAGAGCAGGGCCGCACCCAATAAAAAAGGCCGCTGAATCAGCGGCCTTTACGTGCTTTACCCGAATAATCAGACTTACTTCGTCGGATAATCCCGGGAATCCGAGCCAGTGTAGAGCTGGCGCGGGCGGCCGATGCGATAGTCGCCACTGACCATCTCGTTCCAGTGCGAGAACCAGCCAATGGTCCGCGACAGGGCGAAGATAACGGTGAACATCGAAGTCGGGATTCCGATGGCCTTGAGGATCAGGCCGGAATAGAAGTCCACGTTGGGGTACAGCTTGCGCTTGACGAAGTACTCGTCTTCCAGGGCGATCTTCTCGAGGCGCTGGGCAATCTTCAGCAGCGGATCGTTCTCCAGGCCCAGTTCGGTCAGAACCTCGTGAGCGGTTTCTGCCATCACCTTGGCGCGCGGGTCGAAGTTCTTGTAAACCCGGTGTCCAAAGCCCATGAGGCGGAATGGATCGTCTTTATCCTTGGCCTTGGCGATGAATTTCTCGATGTTGGATTCGTCCCCAATCTCGGCCAGCATGTCCAGAACCGCTTCGTTGGCGCCACCATGTGCAGGGCCCCAGAGAGCGGCAATGCCCGAGGCGATACAGGCGTACGGGTTGGCACCGGTGGAGCCGGCCAGTCGCACGGTGGAAGTTGAAGCGTTCTGCTCATGATCCGCGTGCAGGATGAAGATCTTGTCCATGGCCTTGGCCAGGATCGGATTCGGCTTGTATTCCTCGCAGGGAACGCCAAACATCATCTGCAGAAAATTCTCAGAGTAAGAGAGGTCATTGCGCGGATAAATGAAGGGCTGGCCGATGGCGTATTTATAACACCAGGCCGCAATGGTCGGCATCTTTGCAATCAGGCGATGGGCGGTGATTTCCCGCTGCTCCTGGCTGGCTACGTCCATTTCACCGTGGTAGAAGGCGGACAGAGCGCCCACAACACCACACATGATGGCCATCGGGTGTGCGTCACGACGGAAGCCCTGGAAGAAGTTCCGCATCTGGTCGTGCAGCATGGTGTGGTTTTTGATGGTGTCGTGGAACTTCTGGTTCTCCTCGGCGCTCGGCAGCTCACCGTGAAGGAGGAGGTAGCAGACTTCAAGATAGTCAGAATGTTCGGCCAGCTGCTCAATCGGGTAGCCGCGGTGCAGGAGAACGCCGTTTGCTCCGTCGATGTAGGTAATGGCCGATTCGCAGGCTGCTGTGGAAACGAATCCGGGATCGTATGTGAAAACGCCTTCCTGGACTAGGCCTCGTACGTCGATAACGTCAGGGCCGACGGTGCCTGAATAAACCGGTAGCTCAATGGACTTGTCCCCCACCGAGAGCGTGGCTTTCCTGTCGGTCATGGTGCTCTCCTATTTATCAGCTTTGACAGCTTTATCTACGGTTATAGATGCGCTAGAAGGCGCGTATTATCGCAAAACTGGCGGCAAAATATAGGGCGTTGGCTTTTTTTGTCAATGGAAGAGTCCGGAAAACCCAGAATTTGACATTCGCTGTAAATCAGGGATATCCCGAATAACAACGGATTGGGGGTGGAAAGCGATTTGTCAATCATCCTTATAGCTGGCTTAACCCCCTGAAATAGGCGGCCTGGGCGACGTTGCAGGTTTGTAATTGGTTAGGGTACTCCTTATAATCCCTAGCCCGGAATCGGGGATAAACCTTTTTCCGCTGCCTGTAAATAGCGGGTTGCCGGCGAGGTTTCCTCCCTTCTGAGCCAATCGTGTGCCGGTTTCGTATCAGCACGCCGATCCTTACATACCAACCATCCGCATCCGGTTTTCCGGTTCCGCGGAACCAAGAGAGAGTGTGAGAGCGCTGTGAATAGCAAACGACCAGTAAATCTCGATCTCGGCAAGTTTCATTTTCCGCTGCCAGCCATTACGTCCATATTGCACCGTATCAGCGGCATCATCATTTTTGTTGGTGTTGCGTTCCTGCTTTACGGACTTCAGCTTTCCCTGTCCGGGGAAGAAGGCTTCAGTCGCGTCAATGAACTGCTGGACAGCTTCCTTGCCAAGCTGATTATCTGGGGCATCTTGTCTGCTCTGTTGTACCACCTGGTTGCGGGTATAAAGCACCTGTTCATGGACATGGGCATTGGTGAAGAGCTCGAGAGCGGCCGCCTCGCCTCGAAGATCACGATTGTGGTTTCCGTCATTCTCATCGTTCTGGCAGGAGTCTGGGTATGGTAAATAGCGTCACAAACCTGGGTCGCAGTGGTGTGTTCGACTGGCTGATCCAGCGGGTAACCGCCTACGTACTTGCTTTGTATACAATTTTCCTGCTCGGTTACATGTTGACCAGCGATGTTAACTATGACACGTGGAACGCGCTGTTTAACCAGACCTGGTTCCGTATCTTTACCCTGATGGCGCTGCTTTCAATTGGTGCTCATGCCTGGGTAGGGCTCTGGACGGTGACCACGGACTATATCAAGGCCATGGGTCCCAGGTTTATCGTGCAGGCGGCTTGTGGGCTGACCATGTTCGTATATGTGGTTTGGGGCATTCAGATTCTTTGGGGGCTTTAATCGATGGCTAATATCAAGACCATGTCTTTTGACGCGATTGTGATCGGCGGTGGTGGCTCCGGCATGCGTGCCGCGCTTCAGCTGACCGAGACCGGCGTCAAT
>JAWWAT010000002.1:0-30017 GCA_033721635.1 Marinobacter sp.
CGAGCGCTTCCGAAAAACCTATCTGGAACCGATATCCGGATTCTACAGCTCCGGCGACGGAGGCTTTATCGACGATGACGGCTATGTGTTCGTCATGGGCCGCACCGATGACGTGATCAATGTGGCTGGCCACCGGCTTTCGACGGGCGAGATGGAAGAAGTGGTCGCGTCCCACCCCGCGGTGGCCGAGTGTTGCGTGGTGGGAGCTCATGATGACATGAAAGGTCAGATCCCTATCGGCCTGGTTCTTATCAAGGACGGCGCCACCATCGATCATGACGAGCTGGAAGACGAATTGGTGGAGATGGTTCGTGACAAGATCGGTGCCATTGCCTGTTTCCGCCGCGCTCTCGTGGTAGATCGCCTGCCCAAGACACGTTCAGGCAAGATCCTGAGACGGGTGATCCGACAGATCGCTGATGGCGAGGAATATTCGGTGCCCAGCACCATTGATGACCCCGCCATTCTGGAAGAAATCAGCGAACAATTCCGCCGCTGATAACGGCGCTCTGAACTCTGCCCGCCCCCGCTGGACCGGGGCCGGGCATTTTTTGTTCAATCAAATCCCAAGCCGTTGTTTTTGCCCACAATAAAACCTGCATGAAAGGTGCAAAATTTCGTTGACGCCCCCCAAAGTCGGTCTATACT
Organism: Marinobacter sp.; assembly: GCA_033721635.1. Classification (GTDB taxonomy): domain Bacteria; phylum Pseudomonadota; class Gammaproteobacteria; order Pseudomonadales; family Oleiphilaceae; genus Marinobacter. Next base: position 649 of record JAWWAT010000002.1, read on the forward strand.
GAAATTGCTGTGAAAATACAGCGGTATTTGGTGAATGCGTTTCAACGTCCTGCCGAAGTGCTCTTCGTTGCCCCTTCCTCAGTACTCTCTGGATTTCTCAGCAACGATTCCATACGGAATTTTGAAGGTCCCGTGAGGGCAAATTACAGAAAGACAGGAAAGATCAATGTCCGATACTAAAACCGGCCACGTTAAGTGGTTTAACGAGTCCAAAGGCTTTGGCTTCATCGCTCAGGACGGTGGCAGCGACGTGTTTGTTCACTACAGCGCAATCAACGCAAGCGGTTTCCGTACCCTGACCGAAGGCCAGCAGGTACAGTTCACCGTAACACAGGGCCCGAAAGGCCCGCAGGCGGAAAACGTTACCCCGGTTTAAGGGTCTGCGTTCCGTCCTTTGCCCCTCACGGGCATCGGAAAACCAACAAGCCGGCATTCGTGCCGGCTTGTGTCGTCAGGGCCACGCGTAATTACGCGCCCGCAGCTTCAGCCTGTTTTTCTTTACTGGGCATTTCAAAACCTACCGCCTGGGCTACCGCAGAAAACAATGCCTGCAAGGTTGCAGACGTAGTGTCCTCGGCAAGAGCCGCTGCACTGCAATGTTTACCGCTTGCGGTCAGCCGGATGCAGGCCAGAGCGTTGGCATTGGTGCCCTCGCCCAGGGCAAACTCGTCGTAGGCCTCTACTGCGATGGAGATGCCAAAACGCTTCTCCAGCGCTTCCGATACTGCCTCAACAGCGCCCAGGCCATGACCATCCAGGCGCACTGGAGAGGCTTCTCGCCCGACTGACACCTCGGCGTGAACACCCTCTTCGTCCCGATGCAGGTCGTAAGACCGCAGCGCCCAGTCGGCATGGACTTTCAGATAGCGATCCTCGAACAGGCGATGAATGGTCAGTGAGTCGATCTCACCGCCGTTGGTTTCTGCCTCTCTCTGGACCACCTTGCTGAACTCGATCTGCAGCCAGCGCGGCAGGCTGATGTTGTAGTCCCGCTCCAGCACATAGGCGACACCGCCCTTGCCAGACTGACTGTTGATGCGCACCACTTCTTCATAGCGGCGGCCAACATCAAACGGATCAATGGGCAGGTAAGCGACATTCCAGGTCTCTCCATCCTTGCGGCGCGCCAGGCACTTGCGGATGGCGTCCTGATGGCTGCCGGAGAAGGCGGTAAAGACCAGTTCGCCGGCATAAGGGTGCCGCGGATGGGTGGAAATCTCGGTGCAGGCCTCAACCACCTCGGTGATCTCCGCCATGCCAGACAGATCCAGTGTGGGATCAATGCCCTGGGAATAGAGGTTCATCGCCATGGTCACCAGATCCATGTTGCCGGTGCGCTCGCCGTTGCCCATCAGGGTACCCTCGACCCGGTCTGCTCCCGCCATCACTGCCAGTTCGGCAGCAGCCACAGCGCAGCCACGATCGTTGTGGGTGTGCACACTGATGCTGATATGGTCGCGGCGCTTTATGTTGTCGCAGATCCACTCGATCTGGTCGGCGAACACATTGGGTGTCGCCATTTCAACGGTGGCAGGCAGGTTGATGATCATCGGCTGGCCCTCTTCCGGCCGCCAGACCTCGCTCACGGCATCAATCACCTCCGCTGCAAAATCCAGCTCGGTACCGGTAAAGCTTTCCGGCGAATACTGGAAGGTCCACTCGGTCTCCGGATGGCGGGCAGCGATGTCGCGAACCAGTTTGGCACCATTGACGGCAATGTCCCTGATACCGTCACGATCCAGACCAAACACCTGCTCCCGCTGAACCGTGGAAGTAGAGTTATAGACATGCACGATTGCTTTCCGGGCACCAGCCAAGGCTTCATAGGTGCGTTCGATCAACTCAGGCCGGGCCTGGGTCAGAACCTGGATCTTTACATCTTCGGGGATGCGGTTTTCTTCAATCAGCTTGCGGCAGAAATCGAAATCCGGCTGGCTGGCAGCGGGAAAACCGATCTCGATTTCCTTGAAGCCCAGCTTGACCAGCAACTCGAACATCCGCGTTTTCTGGGCGACAGACATGGGCTTCACGAGCGCCTGGTTGCCATCCCGAAGATCCACGGCACACCAGGTGGGCGCCTTCTCGATGACCTTGTCCGGCCAGCGACGATCGGTTTTGGCAACAGGTTTGAACGCAACGTATTTGCGATGATCGAAAGCCATGCTTGTAATTCCTTGCGGTTTTCGGAGTGAAATTTTCAGTGTGTACAGGTTAACGCGATAAAGCTGGAATTTGATTGCGAACTTCGATGGGAATGGGTACTTTATAATTTATAAATTGCTCGCTAAACATGATTTGTAGAATTTTATGGCCGAAAATCAGAAAACCCTCGTCAAAATTGACAAGATGGACCGTCGAATCCTCGAACACATCCAGCAGGATGGCTCGCTGACCAACCAGGAACTGGCAGAGAAAGTCGGGCTGTCGCCATCACCCTGCCTGCGACGCGTAAGGGCTCTTGAGGATGCCGGCATCATTGTCAGAACCGTCACGATCCTCGACCACAAGAAACTCGGCCTCTCGCTGACGGCAATCATCCTGATCGGGATGGATCGACACACGCCCGAACGTTTTGCAGCGTTTGAGGAACAGGTGGCGGAATACCCGGAAGTGCAGGAGTGCTACCTGATTACCGGTCAGGATGCTGACTACATGCTCAAGGTGGTGGTTCCGGACATGGACCACTACCACCATTTTCTGTTGAACCGCATTACCCGGATCCAGGGGGTCAGCGGCGTACATTCGAGCTTCGTTCTCCGGCGTGTGATCGACAGCACCGCCCTGCCGCTGGGGTATCTCACCTGACTCAGGCTACCAGCTCACGTACGTAAGCCCTGGCCATACATTTGAGCTCTTCCACCAGTTGTCGACCCTGCGAGTCGGGCAGAGTTACCGCCAGCCTCAGCACAGTGCCAGCGGACCGAGGCAGCAACAGGCTTGCGGTCCAGCGCCGGTCATCCGGGATCTGGGGGCACTCCGCTCTGAGCTTTTCGTCCAGGTCGCGGGCGTTGGTGTAGAGCTCTCTGAGGTCCAGCTCCCGGAGTTCCGGCATGGCCTCGACGCCGCTCCAGATAGCCGAGTAGGCGGGCTCATGACGATAGAACTCATAGAACTGATCGATGAGAACGTCTACCGCATCAACCAGGCTCAGTTCCTGCAGACGCTCTCTCAGGGCTCGCTCCATCTTCTCTACATGCTGTTCGGCAATGGCATGAACGATCGCCGCCTTGTTGGGAAAATACCGGTACAGTGACGCCAGTGACATTCCAGACTGCCGGGCAATGGCTGACATGCTGACGGCGTCAACGCCGGTCTCGTGAAAAATTGCGGCGGCATGGCGAAGGATGGTGTTGACGCGCTCCCGGCTGCGCGCCTGAACCGGCCGGCGCCGTGGGGCCACATCAATAGATTCGTCGGTCATCATCTGTACCTTGTGCAACAGGCTCCGTACAATAATGGCCACTTTACGACAAATAAAGGCTTCGGCGGGCCAACCGCCGCCTGTCCATTAGTCTAACACTTCAGATTTATTACAAACGGAAGACACGATGCGAGCAAGCCGCTACCTGATTGCCACCCAGAAAGAGACCCCCGCTGACGCCGAGATCATCAGCCACCAGTTGATGTTGCGTGCCGGCATGATCCGTAAACTGGCCGCCGGGCTTTACACCTGGTTGCCGATGGGCCTGCGCACTCTGCGTAAGGTTGAGCGGATTGTTCGCGAAGAAATGGACAAGAGTGGTGCCCAGGAAGTACTGATGCCGGCGGTCCAGCCGGCCGAGCTGTGGGAGGAATCCGGGCGTTGGACCCAGTACGGCGGCGAACTGCTGCGAATGAAAGACCGCCACGGCCGGGATTTCTGCTTCGGGCCGACTCACGAAGAAGTTATTACCGACCTCATTCGGAATGAGATCAGCAGCTACAAGGAATTGCCGGCCAATTTCTACCAGGTCCAGACCAAATTCCGGGACGAGCGTCGCCCCCGGTTCGGAGTCATGCGGGCCCGCGAATTCCTCATGAAGGACGCCTACTCCTTCCACGTGAACGCAGAATCGCTGAACGAAACCTATGAGCTGATGCACCGCACCTACTGCGCCATCTTCGACCGATTCGGCCTGAATTACCGCGCAGTACAGGCGGATTCCGGCGCCATTGGTGGCAGCGCATCCCACGAGTTCCACGTCCTCGCCTCCTCCGGCGAGGACGACATCGTTTTCAGCACTGCAAGCGATTACGCGGCCAACATCGAGAAAGCAGAGGCGGTAGCCCCGAGTGGTACCCGCCCTGCTCCGGCCGAGGAAATACAGGAAGTGGCCACTCCGGACCAGAAAACCATTGAAGCGGTGTCGCAGCTTCTGGGCATAGACGCCACCCGCACGGTCAAGACTTTGCTGGTGAAAGCGGAAGCGGATGAGGAAGGCAACTCCGGCCTGGTTGCACTGGTTCTGCGTGGCGATCACACCCTGAATGAAATCAAGGCTGAAAACCTGGCGGGCGTCGCCGAGCCTCTGACCATGGCCACCGATGAAGAAATTGAGCAGGCTGTAGGATGTAAGGCCGGCTCTATCGGACCGGTAAAGCTCAACGTACCGGTCATTGTTGACCGCAGTGCAGCCTACCTGGCGGACTTTGTCTGTGGCGCCAACCGGGAAGGCTTCCACCTGACCGGCGTGAACTGGGAGCGAGACGCGGCGCTTGACCGTGTTGAAGACCTGCGCAACGTGGTTGAAGGAGATGCCAGCCCGGATGGCAACGGCACCCTGGAAATCCGTCGAGGTATTGAAGTCGGCCACATCTTCAAACTTGGCAGCAAGTACAGTACCGCCATGAACGCCACGGTTCTTGATGAGAACGGCAAGACTGTGATCATGGAAATGGGCTGCTATGGCCTGGGCGTCTCCCGGGTTGTCGCGGCAGCTATTGAACAGAACCACGACGAAAACGGTATCATCTGGCCCGACGCTATTGCGCCCTTCCAGGTGGCCATCGTCACCCTTAATGCCCACAAATCACCTACGGTTGCCGAGGCCGGTGAAAAGCTCTACGAGCAGCTGCGCCAAGCCGGCTACGACGTGCTTCTGGATGACCGCAAAGAGCGTCCGGGCGTCAAGTTTGCCGATATGGAACTGATCGGTATCCCGCACCGGTTCGTGGTGTCCGAGCGCGGTCTGGCTGCGGGTACCCTGGAGTACAAGGGCCGAAGGGATGCGGAAAAACAGGATGTACCGGTAGCTGAAGCGCTGTCATTCCTGGTGAATGCCTCGCCTCGCAAAGGCCTTTAACTTCCGGCCCGCCTTCGGGCGGGCTTAGTGCCGGCCACCCACGATTCCCGGCTCCATTTCCAGGATGACTCCGAAACGCTCCGCTACAGACTGACGTATCGTCTCCGCGAGCTCGAGTATGTCGGCCCCGGTGCCGCCGGAGTGGTTGATCAGAACCAGTGCCTGCCGGTTATGAACACCAACCCGGGCATTCCGGTATCCCTTCCAGCCACTCTGATCAATCAGCCAGGCAGCGGCGAGTTTCACGCCTTCCGCCTGCGGATAAGCCACGATATCGGGGTTCCGTTCTTTAAGAGCCTCAAACGTTGCGTTATCAACCACGGGGTTCTTAAAGAAACTCCCCGCGTTCGGAATGATGTCCGGGTCCGGCAGCTTGCGCCGACGGATGGCCATCACAGCCTCCGCTACATGCAATGGGTCAAGAGCGGTTCCCTGTGTATCACCAAGGTATTCCTGAAGGTCCCGATACCCCAGTACAAGGGGCCGTGACCGCGACAGAGCCAGCCGGATTTCAGTGATCACGTAACGACCCGGTGTCTGTTTGAACAGGCTGTCCCGATAGGCAAACTGGCACTCCGCGTTCTGGAGCACAACCAATTCACCGGTATTGCGGTCCAGCGCCGTGACTGATTCCAGGCAATCACAGAGTTCGACGCCATAGGCACCGATATTCTGCACAGGCGCGGCACCCGCGGTGCCGGGAATCAGCGCCAGATTCTCGATACCGCGATAGCCGGCCCGCGCGGCGTAAAGAACTGCCTCATGCCAGTTCTCTCCGGCGCCGAGCACCAGGGTAGCCTTGTGATCTTCGATGTGTTCCCAACGGCGTCCACGAATGGTCAAACGGACCACCAGCCCTTGAAAGTCGCCGGCCAACACCAGATTGCTGCCACCGCCGAGAATCAGCACCTGCTGGTCTTCGGACGCGGCCCACTCAACAGACCGGGCAAGTTCATCCGCGTTCTGGACCTCCACGTAAAAACGAGCCCTGGCCGGCACATGCAAGGTGTTCAGTGACGCCAGTTCGACGTTTTCCCGGATCTCGGGCTGCTGACTCAAGCCAGGCGCTCCCGGACATCCGCCAGCAGGCCCTCGCCCGCCTCGTGAATCAGATCAAGCACCGTTTCGAAACCTTCGTCACCGCCGTAATATGGGTCTGGCACTTCCTCGTGCGCCGAGCGGCCGTACTCCAGAAACAGTGCTGGCCGGGTGCCGCCGTTCTGGTGCCAGACATCCTTGATGTCGGCCAGATTCTGGCGATCCATCACCAGCACGTAGTCGAAGGTATCAAGATCCTCTGGACTGAACTGACGGGCGCGCAATCCACTGATATCTATACCCCGACGGCGGGCAGCCTCCTGGGCGCGCATATCGGGGCTCTTGCCAATATGCCAGTGGCCGGTGCCACAGGAGTCGATGTGGATCTGATCTGTCAGGCCGGCCTGCTCCACAAGGGAACGAAACACACCTTCAGCACTGGGCGAGCGACAGATATTGCCCAGGCAAACAAAAAGTACCTTTACCGGTTCAGCCATTGTCGATATCTCTCCTTTCCAGCCAGTTGCGGACCCTTTGCAGATCAGCTTCTGTATCTATTCCGCCTGGCGGGTTTACGGCAGCTACATCCACGTGGATACGGGCACCGTTGTAGAGTGCCCGCAACTGTTCCAGGGACTCGGTGACCTCCGTGGGGGCAGGCGCCCAGCTGACAAACTCACCAAGAACCGACGCCCGATAGCCGTAGATGCCAATGTGCCGGAAATACCCGATGTTGTCTGGCAGGGACCTGTCGACGCCCGTCAGCGGTGTGCCTTCCTGCCACTGGTCTCGGGCCCATGGAATCGGCGCGCGGCTGAAATAGTGCGCCATCCCCTGGTGATCAAACACCACCTTGACGATGTTCGGATTGAAGACCTGCTCCGGGTCATGAATTCGCTCGCACAGGGTGGCGATGGCGGCTTCGGGATACAGCTCCAGATTGTCTGCCACCTGATTAATGAGTTCCGGCGGAATCAGGGGCTCGTCACCCTGCACGTTGACCACCCGGTGATCAGCCTCGAACCCAAGCGCACGGGCGACTTCCTCGAGTCGGTCGGTGCCGCTGGCATGGTGCGGGGATGTCATTACCACCTCGGCGCCAAAACTCTCGCAAGCGAGGCGAATTCGGTCGTCATCGGTGGCTACAACCACCCGATCTGCCCGGCTTTCCGCAGCACGCTCGCAGACGTGTTCGATCATGGGCTTTCCGGCAATTTCCGCCAGCGGCTTGCCTGGTAGGCGACTGGAGGCGTAGCGGGCCGGGATCACAACGGTAAAAGGCATGGGGTCACTACCCTGATGGACTTGGGTTCAGCGCTTGTGCAGACGCTCATCGGTGGACAGGGTCCGGGCCTCTGTGGCCAACATCACAGGAATTCCCTCGCGGATCGGGAATGCCATGGCGTCCTGATAACAGACCAGCTCGGTTCTGTCTTCGTTGAGCTTCAGATCGCCTTTGCAAACCGGACAGGCCAGCATTGCCAACAGTTTTTTATCCATCTTGCTTACTCACTTGATATCACGAAGTTATAGGCTCGGAACACGCGCGTACCCGGGCCAGAAACTTATTTCGGAACGGCTCCGGCAATCTGGCCTCGACCACCAGGCTCCAGGCATTATCAGGCGCGAACTCCCGGCATTTCACCGCATCCTTTGCCGTCATGACAATCAACTCATCGGCCTCGGTTGTCAGATCCTCCGGGCGGAACCTGTGGTGATCCGGAAAAGCCGCCTCGGTGACTGAGGCACCCAGGGACCTGAGCGTATCGAAAAACCGGGCCGGATTGCCGATGCCCGCTACCGCCTTAACCGTTTTGCCCTTCAATTCTCCGACCGACCTGGACGCCCCCGATTTAAGGTGGATCAGCGACGTCGGCTCCAGAGCCATGGAATAGATGGCCGGGTGTTCAACGCCAGCAAAACTTTCCAGGGCCTGATCCGAGAGTCGCTTGCTATTTACGATAACAAAATCCACGGAAGCGAGCCTGGAAACCGGCTCTCGCAGGGGACCGACCGGGATCAGGGCGCCGTTGCCGATGCCCCGCTGCCCATCAAATACCGATAGCTCAAGATCCCTGGGCAGTTTGTAATGCTGGAGCCCATCGTCGCAGATCAGCACATCACCGAGATTGTTCGCGAGAGCGTAATCTGCAGCGCGTCGCCGGCGAGGATCAACCACGACCGGGCACCCTGTGCTGAGCGCCAGCATGACCGGCTCGTCGCCGGCTTTGGCAGGGCTGGTATCTGCCGCAACTTCCAGCGGGTATTGCCCCGCATCGCCGCCATACCCCCTGCTCAGGATCACTGGCCGCCAGCCAGCAGATGCCAGCTCGGAGACGAGCCAGGCTGTGAGCGGTGACTTCCCGGTTCCACCTGCGGTGATGTTGCCAACCACAATGACCGGGACAGGAAGCGAGGCATCCCGAGCGTCCCAGGCAGCGCGGCGACGGGCTTCTGCAATGCTTCGGTACAACCAGGACAACGGCGCCAGAAAGCCCAGGGGGCGTTTGCTGCCATACCACAGACGTTCAACCAGCGAACTCATGGCGGATTGCACCGCATTCATGGCTGCTCGCTGAACTGCATCTGGTGCAGCTGGGCGTAGGCGCCGCCAGCAGCAAGGAGTTCGTCATGGCGCCCGGATTCGGCGATTCGTCCGTTATCCATCACCAGAATCCTGTCAGCTTTCTCAATGGTGGAAAGTCGATGCGCGATGACCAGGGTGGTACGTCCCCGCATGACCGTTTCCAGGGCTTCCTGGATATGGCGCTCGGATTCGGTATCCAGAGCCGATGTGGCCTCATCAAGGATCAGAATAGGCGCATCCTTCAACAGTGCCCGGGCAATCGCGAGCCGCTGTCGCTGCCCTCCAGACAGCATTACGCCATTGTCGCCGATCATGGTGTCCAGGCCTTCCGGCATACGGTCGATAAACTCAAGGGCGTGTGCCTTCGCGGCGGCCTCGCGAATTTCATCGCGGGTACAGTTCCGGAGCGCCCCGTAAGCGATGTTGGCGGCGATACTGTCGTTGAAAAGCACCACATTCTGGTTCACCAGTGCGATCTGGGAACGCAGCCCTTTCAGGGAGAATTCCTTCAGTGAGTGACCATCGATGCGGACATCTCCGCCGGTGTACTCATAGAATCGTGGGATAAGGCTCACCAGGGTGGATTTTCCGCTCCCTGAACGACCGACAAGCGCCACACTCTGACCGGCGGGAATGCTGAAGGAAATACCTTCCAGAACATTATCAAGCTGGTCCCGGTACCGGAAGGACACATCATCAAACTCGATGTCGCCCTCAACCCTGTCCGGTGCGTAGGTGCCAGGATCCTGCTCCGGCGCCTCATCAATGGTTTCGAAGACATCGTAGGCTGCAGCAACACCCTTCTGGATCTTGGCATGAACCGAGGTGACCTGACGAATCGGCTTGGCCATGGTGGTTGCCGCGGTAATAAAGGCAACGAGCTGGCCCGTGGTCATTTCACCACGGATTTCCGGCGCGAGCATCATCCAGACCAATCCGGCAATGGCGATGGCCACCAGTACCTGGATGACCGGAACACTGATGGCCTGAGTGGATGCCATCTTCAGACTTTGCTTGAGGTTTTTATTGTTAACCTCTTGAAAACGATCGCGTTCATAATCCTCGCCGCCAAAGGTACGGACAACGCGATAGCCGGTAATCGACTCTGAGGCCACATGGGTGATATCGCCCATGGAGCCCTGGATCCGCTGACTGATCTTGCGGAAACGTTTACTGGCATAGCTGACAACAGCGCCGATGAGCGGCCCAACCGCCAGGAAAATCAGCGTGAGCTTCCAGTTGGTGTAGAACATGTAGCCCAGCAGACCGACGATGGTCAGGCCTTCACGGAGCGTAATGGTGACGGCATTGGTCGTCGCCTCCGCCACCTGCTCAACGTTAAACGTAAGCTTGGAGACAAGGCGACCGGCTGCGTTGTCATCAAAATACCGGGAGGGCAAGGTCATCAGGCGATCGAATACATCATTGCGCAAGGCATTGATGACCTGACGACCAACGTAGCTGATGAAATACTGGCTCAGGAACGTGCCAAGCCCCCGGAACGCAAACACCCCTACGATGACCAGGGTGAGCATCAGGCGGTTCTGCTCGGTGGGATTCTCGATAGCCGCGATGACGTATTCCATGGCCGCCGCCATGCCCGTCGAGGCTGCGGCATAGATGATGTTGCCAAGTACCGCCAGAGAGAACGCCAGCAGGAAGGGCTTCACGTAAGCGAGCAGGCGTTTGTAGGTTTCCCAACTGCCCGTCGGCAACCCGGCCGAGGGATCGGGCAAAGGCTCAGTTACCTTCACGGGTTCTCAGCCTCCCTCTCAGTGGTGATGCTGAGCTTGGCGAACCCGAGACGCCCGGCAACGTCCATGGCCCGAACCACAAACTCGTGAGGCGTTCGGGCATCCGCGGTGATGATAAAGGGAAGCGAATTGTTGCCTTCAGCCAACTCACGCACACCCCGTTCCAGCGTCTCGCGCCGGTTATTGACCAATGTCCGGTCATTGAGTGTGTACTGCCCCTCTGCGTTGATCACCACATCAATCTGTTGCACTTCCGATGCCGGCGCGGGCTCGCCACTGGCCTCGGGCAGTTCGATCTGCAGGTGGCTTTCGCGGGTAAAGGTGGTGGAAACCATAAAGAAAATCAGCAGCAGGAACACCACATCGATCAATGGTGTCAGGTCTACCCCGACTTCCTGGCTTCTCTGGCGCTTGAACTTCACGGCGTTCAGGCTCCTTCCACGTCGATTTCGCGGTCTCCGTGCACTACCTCAACCAGCTTGATGGCTTCCTGCTCCATACCGACGACCAGCTCATCCACCCGACGGATGAAATAGCGATGGCAGATCAGCGCCGGAATAGCCACGCTCAGGCCGGCAGCCGTGGTAATCAGCGCTTCGGAGATGCCGCCAGCCAGGTTGCCCGCGTTGCCGACCCCGGCCAGCTGGATCTCGGCGAACACCTTGATCATGCCGATAACCGTACCCAGCAGACCCAGCAGGGGGGTGATGGTCGCGACGGTACCCAGCGGGTTCAAAAAGCGCTCCAGATCGTGGATAACCTGGCTCGCCTCGTGCTCGATGCTCTCTTTCATGATTTCGCGGCCATGCTTTGCATTCAGCAGGCCACCGGCCAGAATCCGGCCCAGGGGCGAGGAACCCTGCAGGGCTTTCAGCTTCCGGCCATTGAGTTCTTTTTTCTTGATCCAGCGCCACAACTCATTAATGGTCTGGGGAGGCGCTACCCTGGAAGCGCGAAGGGTCCAGATACGCTCCAGAATGATGGCCAGCGCCAGAATGGAACAGGCAACAATTGGCACCATCAGAATGCCACCGGCTTTCAACAGCTCGAACACGCTTGGTCTCCCTCATTGTTTGCAAGCCGCGCTACTTTAGCATAGCTACCGGTGGAGGCCACACCTGCAATGTCACGGTATTTTACATTGATCACGGGCAAGCCCCGGGCCGCCAATCCAGAATGGCGACCCATGGCGCATTTCCTTTAACGCCAACCGGTTATCCTCGACGGTCATCAGAATACTGCCGGAACAGGCCGTATTCAGCGAAACGGCTCCGACCGCGTCGTAGCGGGTGGTAACTGTCGGATGAGGATGACCATACCTGTGCCGGTAGCCGGCGGTATAAATGACCCGATCCGGCCGCAGAGCCCTGACCCAGGCTTCGGAGGATGACGTTTTGCTGCCATGGTGAGGCGCAACAAGCACTCGGGTAGTCGGCTCCTGAAAGCCTTCATGAGCATCGCGATAAGCAAGATACCGGGCTTCCATGTGGTCGGTAATATCCCCCGGCAGGAGCCACTCGGTGCCTGATTCGGGATGGTAGATCCGCACCACACAGGACGCATCGTTGCCATCTGTCGGTCCTTCCCCCTGCCAGTACTCCAGTATCAGGCCGCCAACCCTCTGGACCGAGCGACTGCAGCCCGAAACCGGTAGCCCGGCAACCTGCTCTCTTACTGCCACTGGCTCGCCGGAAATGATTCGTCCGACATCAATCTGCCTGGCCAGTTCCGATATACCTCCGGCATGGTCATTGTCTGCATGGCTGATCACCAGGGTATCGATTCGCCTGACCCCTTCGGCTTCAAGATTGGGCAGGAGTGTCGATTCAACAGCCGAAAATACCCCCGGAACGGCAGGCCCGGTGTCGTATACCAGTACCTCGTGCTCGTGCCGGACCAGGATCGACAGGCCCTGCCCCACATCCCAGACCCGTATTTCCGGAGTACCCAGGTATGGATTGTCTGACGAAGCTGGCCCCTGGAACATCAGCCACACCACCACCGACAGGGCAGCAACAACCCGAAACCCGGCAAACGGAATAAAAACCAGCGTAAGGGTCAGCAACGCCCAGGCACCAACCTCCGGAATACTGGCGGCAATTTCCGGCACCTGCCACTGTGCAAAATATGTCAGCACATACCAGAGCACGCCCAGCGACCAATCGAACAGGGTCGCGAACAACTGGGCGGCGCCGGGGGCAACGGCCGTGATCAATCCGCCCGTAACCAGTGTTGGCATGACCACAATCGATACCCAGGGAATCGCGGCGAGGTTGGCCAGAAGACCAATCAGGGGCTGGCCCTGCCCGAATGTTTCGAGAATGGGCCATAAACCACCGAACACCGCTAACTGGGCCACCAGCAGCCCTGTGAGCCATCCGGTTTCTCCGAGTCGCGCCGAGAACACGGCGATCAACACGGCAACGGCCGCGAAGGAAAGCCAGAATCCCTGATCCAGGGGGGCAAAGGGATCCAAAAACAGTACAGCGCCCAGCGCGACGACGAAGGAATGCCACGCCATGGCCTGACGGCTCATTAACACCAGCCATCCGCCTGCAACCACCATGATCAGGGCGCGACGGGTTGGTACGGTAAAGCCGGCCGCCAGGGCGTAGACCAAACAACAGATCAGAACCGAGGCAAAGACAATCCCACGTGCGGTTCCGTCACTGACGCATTGCGCCGGTAGCGCCAGCAAGAGTCGCCTGCAGAAAAAGCCGGCACCCAGCGCAACCAGACCCAGATGCAGACCCGATATCGCCACCAGGTGAATGGTGCCCGTCGCCTTGAGTACATCCCAGTGTTTCTCTGCCATATGGCCGCGATGGCCAATTAACAGCGAGGAAACCAGCGGAAAATGCCGGGCATCGCCAAACTGCTCCGTGGTCCAGTCATCAAGTGAACGATGCAGTCTCCGATACTGGCAGTGCAGCAAACACCTTACCGTCGGGTCGACCTGAACACTACGGACGCTTCCTGTGGCCCGGTACCCCTTTCGAAAGAGCCAGTCCTCGTAGCGGAAGCCCGCAGGGTTGAGGGTGCCGTGGGGGCGCTTGAGAACGACTTCCAGCCGCAGGCGGGACGCGGGAAGTTGTTCATCCCCGTGACCGTACCAGGACAATCTGAGCAGGTCGGGCATCCTTGCTTCCTGCCCGGTTTCGATGGGAAGGTTGTGCCAGCGGGTAACACAAAAACTGAAACGTAAACTGTTGAAACTGCCCGATGAGGGAATGTCACACAGGTATCCCGAGACCGAGAGGCGTTCTCGCTCAAGGCTGGACGGAAGAACGGTCGAAAGCCGGTCACTGGCATGCCAGGTCGCCCAGAGCAGCCCTGAAGCAAGGCCAAGGGCGAATACAGTTAATCGAGAGGCAACAGGCGGTAGAGGAAAGGACAGGGCAGTAACAAGCAGCACTATCGAGGAGACCAACCACTCGGGAGGTGGCAGTATCGATAACCAATACAGTAAGATAACGCCACAAGAGAAGGCGATTACGCCCACTACTGCGGAACCGGACGTGCTAAAAGAGCATGCCGGGCGGTTGGTACTTCCGGACAATCCTTGTCCTCCTGTATGTCACAAACACCGGCGACATCCGATGAGCCGGTATACTAACTCCGTTTAAAGGCAGAACTTCCAATGCCGAAGAAGTTCATGAAACGCTATCTGCCCTCACCAGAGAGAGTGCAAGCGATGCAGTCGCTAAGCTTTCTGGGCGATATTCTTCATGAACCGAACCTCTGGCACATTAACCGTCACAGTGTCGCCAGGGCATTCCTGGTCGGCATCTGGTTCTGTTTTATTCCCATGCCCTTCCAGATGCTTGCGGCAGCCTTCTTTGCTATCTGGTTCAATGCCAATCTGCCGCTTTCCGTGGTCCTGGTCTGGATCAGCAATCCGGTGACCATGCCGCCGATGTTCTATTTTAACTATAAAATCGGAGCCTGGGCCCTGGACCGCCCTGTACTCAGCTTTGAGTTTGAGCTGTCCTGGTCCTGGATCAGCGAGCGGCTGCTGGATATCGGCATTCCCCTCTATCTCGGTTCCCTGGTGGTCGCCACGGTTTCCGCTTGCGTCGCCTACCTGATTATCCAGTATCTCTGGCGCCGGAAAATCCGCTCAGACTGGCAGGTGCGGCGCACTGAACGAATCCGACGCCGCCGGGCAGCTGATCAGACTTCCTGAATCAACCGCCCCTGTTCCAGTCGCATGACCCGCCCGAGGCTTCGAGCCATTTTCATATCATGGGTCACCATGACGAAAGCAATGCCCAACTGATCCCTGAGGGACTCGATCAGCGCCTGCACCCCCTCGCCGGTATGTTCATCCAGGTTGCCGGTCGGTTCATCCATCAGCACGCAGTCCGGCTCGTTTACCAGTGCCCGGGCAATGGCCACCCGCTGGCGTTCACCGCCGGACAACTCGCCGGGTTTATGGTCCAATCGTTCGGCAAGGCCAACACGCTCCAGCAAGCTGGCCGCCTTGTCTCGCGATTGCGATACCGACATGCCACCCAGGGCACAGGGCATCATGACGTTCTCCAGAGCAGTGAATTCCGGTAACAGGTGATGAAACTGATAGACAAAGCCCAGATGGGCGTTGCGAAACTTGGCCCGCCGCGACTCGGACAGCCGGTGAATATCCTCACCACAGATGGCAATCTGGCCGGACGACGGCTTGTCGAGCCCGCCCAGAAGATTCAGCAAGGTTGTTTTTCCGGCACCGCTGCTGCCAACGATGGCAACCGTCTCGCCCTGCGCAACCTCCAGTGAAATGTCTGAAAAAATGGTCAGCTTTCCGGGGCCCTCGTTGTAGGTCCGGGTCACCTGACGACAGTCGATCACCGGTGCAGAATGCGCCATAGCCGATTCTTCCTTACTCATATCGAAGCGCCTCCGCCGGATCCACCCTCGAGGCCCGCCAGGCGGGATAAATGGTTGCCAGCAGACTCATGGCAAGGCCGGCGCCGCTGATTATGAAAACATCCTGCCATTGCAACTGGGATGGCAGGTAACTGATAAAGTAGACGTCCGCGCTCAGGAACTGGTGGCCCAACGCTCCCTCCAGCCAGGAGATGAAGGCGCTAATGTTGAGCGCCCCAAACACACCCAGTGTTGTACCGACGATCGTTCCGAAGATACCGATGACCGCTCCCTGGACAATGAATATGCGCATGATCCTGCCCGGAGTCGCTCCCATGGTTCTGAGGATTGCGATGTCACCGGTTTTATCAGTCACCACCATGACCAGTGTGGAAACGATATTGAAGGCCGCGACAGCCACGATAAACATCAGAAGCAGGCCGATCATGGTTTTCTCCATGCGGATAGCCTGAAACAGATTGCCATGGGTGCGAGTCCAGTCTGATACGTAAAATCTTCCGCCGAGCGCCTCTGCAGCCTCCCGCGAAACCCTGGGCGCTGCGAAGAGGTCGTCCACCAACAGGCGAACGCCTTCAGCCTTGCCCCCGGTCCGCATGAGCTTTGCTGCATCATCCATGTGAATCAGGGTGTAGTTGCCATCCAGCTCAGCCCCGACACTGAAGATGCCCTTGACGGTAAAACGCTTGAGCCGTGGAAGAACGCCGGCCGGGGTCACCGAAGCCTCCGGCAGCACCACGGTCACCTTGTCACCCACCTGAAGACGCAGGCTGGCCGCCATCAACCGACCGATAATGATGCCAAACTCGCCGGAAACCAGGTCTTCCAACCCACCTTCGATCATATGGTTTTCAATGATGGACACCGTGCGCTCTTCTTCCGGAAGAATACCGTTGAGCACAACGCCACGAACATTCCCGCCGCCGGTGACCATGCCCTGCCCCTGAATGAATGGAGCCGCAGCCAGCACCCGGGGATGTTCCTGTACCCGTGCATCAACGGATTGCCAATCATCCAGTGGGCCGGCGCCTTGTATGGTGGCGTGGGGCACCATCCCGAGAATTCGCTGTTTGAGCTCCCGGTCGAAGCCATTCATGACCGACAGCACGATGATCAGCACCGCCACTCCGAGCATCAGCCCGATCATCGAGGTCAGGGAAATAAAGGATATGAAGTGATTGCGGCGCTTGGCGGCCGTGTATCGCAAGCCAATGTAAAACGATAAGGGTCTGAACATGAAGAGGTGCCTGTTGCTACCTTCAGGTCTGTCGTGGTCTGGTTTTCCCGTGTACCTTCCAGCACGGAGGGAAACTGCTAAACTGTTCTGTACCAATAAAAATTCAGATTTCCGGAGCCGCGATGCAGTCGTCCGACATCCCCAACGAGCCGGCGGATTATTCACCCGAACGCCGGGACTTTTTCCGCATTGAAGACCGGATCGGCCTGGAGATCCGCAAGCTGGCGCCCGACACCCACCCGGACGAGGATGCTTTTGATGGCGACCACCTTGAAAGCCTGAAAGCTGAATTCAGGCGGCTGGACCAAGACGTAAAATCCCAGCTCGCCAGCCTTGCCGAACGAGACCGGCTGCTGACCGGCCTGATCAAATCCCTGAATGGCAAGCTGGATACGCTTGCGCGCATTATGGCCTTTGAGCAAAATCCGTTGCAACCTGAAGACTGGCAGGAAGTCACCCTGAGCGAGGGCGGCCTGTCGTTCTTCAGCAGCACCCCTGCCTGGCAACCCGGAGACCGGTTGGCTGTCCGGATGACCCTCCCGCCCGAACTTTTCCAGCCCCAGGCCATTGCCCAGGTGCTTGAGGTACACCCCGACTCCTCAGGCGGCGCAAGAGTCCACACTGAATTCGCGCGGATTGATGACGGTGATCGCCAGCAAATCGCGCGACATGTGATGCGATGGCAGATTCGACAGCGCCAAAAAGAGTAGACTTGGGAAAAACGGATGACTTTTGCCAGTCTTTTTCGGATATTACGCTTTATCCATGTCCTTCTTGGGCCACACGTTTTTATGGAGACCCATCAATGAGAACACAAACTACC
This sequence comes from Marinobacter sp., assembly GCA_033721635.1. Lineage (GTDB taxonomy): Bacteria > Pseudomonadota > Gammaproteobacteria > Pseudomonadales > Oleiphilaceae > Marinobacter. The sequence goes on from JAWWAT010000002.1 coordinate 18,251, forward strand.
CTGTTCGGTGCGCTGGCAGTGACTGCCACACTGGCCTTTTTCCCGATGACGTCCGCGGTAGCTGAAGAAATCCGCGTGCCGATTGGTACCCAGGCCGACAGAGACCAGGCCAGCTTCCCTGCCTCCGGCACGAGTCAGTCCTCTGTCCGCGCTTCCTGGGGCGCGCCCTTGGAGATCCAGGGCCCCGTCGGCCAGCCACCTATCACCGAGTGGCATTACCAGAACTTTGTTGTGTATTTCGAGGGCGACAGGGTTATCCACACCGTTCTCAAGCCCAATCGCTGAAGGCCTGGGGGCCCTCTAAATGAGGCCTGAAATTGCCCTCGTATAGCCTGACGTTCAAGCGATCGTTGGTTAGAATGGCGTCTTTTTATGATTCAAGGTGGCGTAGTGACAACCAGACGAGTGTTGCCCGCAGAGTGGGCACCCCAGAGTGCCGTAATGCTGACCTGGCCACATCCTGGAACCGACTGGGCAGACCTGATCGGTGAGGTGGAGCCGGTTTTCGAAAACATTGCCAAGGCGGTTCTCAGGTACGAACACCTGGTCATCAGCTGCGAACACGTCACACGCCTGCAGGCGCTTGAACGGGACCTGAATCGCTACGCCGAGGACAACAGTTTCCCGGGCCGTGTGAAGACGGTTCCCGCGCCTGCAAACGATACCTGGGCAAGGGACCACGGGCCAATCACCGTCCTCACGGACGATCAGCCGACACTACTGGATTTCCGGTTTAACGCCTGGGGCGGGAAATTTCCTTCTGAAAAAGACGATGCATTAAACAGCCACTTGCGCAATGCCGGCGTTTTCGGTGCCACTAAGATGCAACAGGTGGATTTCGTGCTGGAAGGCGGCTCCTTTGAGTCGGATGGCCAGGGCACCCTGTTAACGACCTCCGAGTGCCTCCTGACGCCGACCAGAAATCCCACCATGGATCGTACGGCTATTGAGCAACTCCTGTCCGAAGTGTTGGGCGCTCGCCGGATCCTCTGGCTCAATCACGGTTATCTTGCCGGAGACGACACCGATAGCCATATCGATACCCTGGCCAGATTCTGCGCCACGGATCACATCTGTTATGTCGCCTGTCCCGATGTGGCAGACGAGCATTACAGTGCCCTTGCCGCCATGGAAGAAGAGTTGCAGGAATTCCGCCAGGCCGACGGTTCCCCTTACAAACTGACGCCTCTGCCGTGGCCCGACGCCATTTACGACCAGGACGGTGAGCGCCTGCCCGCCACCTACGCAAACTTTCTGATCATCAACGGTGCGGTTTTGCTGCCGGTGTATGGCGTTCCACAGGATAAAGACGCCATCCTCGTCATGAAAGACATTTTCCCGAACCGGGAGATAGTGCCAATTGATTGCCGGCCCTTGATTTACCAGCATGGCAGCCTCCACTGTGTGACCATGCAAATCCCAGCCGGAGTAGTCAGTTGATGAGCAGTGAATCGCGCAAGAACCAGATCAACATAGCCGCCATACAGCAGGCCTGCAGCAGTGATAAGACCGCCAGCCTCGCCGTTACCGAGAAACTGGTCCGCGAAGCCGCGGCTGGGGGTGCAGACCTGGTTATTCTCCAGGAACTCCACGCCACTCTGTATTTCTGCCAGACCGAAGACACCTCGGTTTTCGACCTGGCCGAGCCGATTCCCGGCCCTACCAGCCAGCGCCTTTCTGATCTGGCCCGTGAACTGAGCATAGTGCTGGTTGGTTCCATTTTTGAGCGGCGCATGAATGGCGTGTATCACAATACCGCCGTCGTGTTTGAAACAGACGGGGCCATGGCAGGCCTGTACCGGAAAATGCACATTCCGGACGACCCGGGTTTCTACGAGAAATTCTACTTTACGCCCGGCGACGCCCAGTTCAATGATGGCCACAGCGGCTTCACGCCCATTGATACATCCGTTGGCAGACTCGGCCTGCTGGTGTGCTGGGACCAGTGGTATCCCGAAGCCGCCCGGCTGATGGCACTCGCCGGCGCGGAGATGCTCATATATCCCACTGCTATCGGCTGGGATGTAACGGATGACCCGGGCGAGCAGGCACGGCAACTGGACGCATGGGTCACCGTACAGCGAGGCCATGCTGTCGCCAACAACCTACCGGTAGTGGCACCCAACCGGGTAGGCACCGAGCCGGACCCCTCCGGACACAGCGACGGCATTCGTTTCTGGGGCAACAGTTTTATCTGTGGTCCGCAGGGCGAATTCCTTGCCCGGGGCGATGACAGTTCCGAATGCATTCTGGCTGCAACCCTTGATCGTTCTCGCAGTGAATCGGTTCGCCGTATCTGGCCGTATTTGAGAGACCGCCGCATAGACGCCTATGGCGACATCCTCAAACGCGTAAGGGACTGAGCCCGGAATGAAAAAACTGGTCGATACCGTAGTCAGTGAACTGAACCAGATACTCCTGGGCAAAGATCAACAGGTTCGCCTGGCCCTTTGCGGGCTGCTTGCCCGGGGGCACCTGCTAATCGAAGATATCCCCGGCATGGGCAAGACCACCCTGTCCCACGCCCTCGCCAAGGTCATGGGGCTGAGCTATCAGCGCATTCAGTTCACCAACGACCTGCTTCCGGCGGATGTGCTTGGCTATTCCATGTACGACAAACAGGCCGGCAGCCTGGTATTTCATCCGGGGCCGATTTTTGCCCAGGTGGTGCTGGCAGATGAAATCAACCGGGCATCGCCACGTACGCAAAGCGCCCTGCTCGAAGCCATGGAAGAACGGCAGGTGTCCATCGAGGGCGAGACCCGGCCACTGCCCCACCCGTTCTTTGTCATTGCCACCCAGAATCCGATCGAACAGGGTGGTACCTATCCCCTCCCCGAGTCCCAGCTGGACCGGTTTCTGATGCGCCTTCGTCTGGGTTACCCCGACCCAAGGGCCGAACGGGAACTGCTGGAGGGCGAAGACCGCCGAACCATGACGGAAAAACTGCCCACGCTGCTCTCCCAGGCCGACCTGAAAACACTGCAGGAAAGCGTAACCAGGATTACCGCCAGCCCGGCTCTTCTTGATTACGTCCAGAGATTGCTGGAACAGAGCCGAAGAATGCCCGGCCTTCTGTACGGGCTTTCTCCCAGGGCGGGACTTGGGCTAGTTCGGGCCGCCAAGGCCTGGGCCCTGATGGAGGGCCGTCATCACGTACTACCGGATGACATCCAGGCGGTCTTTCCCGCCGTGGCGGCCCACCGCCTAGAACAGGGCGAATCCGGCAAAAGCGCTGAAAGGGTCCGCCAGCTGCTGGCAACCGTTTCCGTGCTTGAGTAAATAGCGAGGTTTTATAAGCGGAATTGGCCAAAACGAATGGCAGACCGCGCCTTTCATGTTAGCCTTTGCTCCTTTCCCCGAAGCGTCTGGCCCGTTACCGGGCCCGGCAACGTACGGCTTTTTCAGTGAGAGAATTTTCAATGAGCGACACCAAACATTCCCGACTGATCATCCTCGGTTCCGGCCCTGCTGGTTATACCGCTGCTGTGTACGCAGCCCGCGCCAACCTGAACCCGACCCTGATTACCGGTATTGAAGTCGGCGGCCAGCTCACCACCACCACCGACGTCGACAACTGGCCCGGCGACAACGACGGCGTTCAGGGCCCGGAGCTCATGCAGCGCATGCTCAAGCACGCCGAACGCTTCGAAACCAGTATCGTGTACGACACCATCAACGAAGCCGACCTTCGCAACCGCCCCTTCCGCCTCAAGGGCGACGGCGGTGAATACACCTGCGACGCCCTGATCATCGCCACCGGCGCCTCCGCCATGTACCTGGGCCTGGAATCGGAAGAAAAATTCAAAGGCCAGGGCGTCTCCGCCTGCGCCACCTGCGACGGTTTCTTCTACAAGAAGCAAAAAGTCGCCGTTATCGGTGGCGGCAACACCGCCGTTGAAGAGGCCCTGTACCTCTCCAACATCGCCGACGAAGTCACCCTGGTACACCGCCGCGACAGCCTGCGTGCCGAAAAGATCCTCCAGGACAAACTGTTTGAAAAAGCCGAAAACGGCAACGTCAAAATCGTCTGGGACCACACCCTCGACGAAGTCCTGGGCGACGGCACCGGCGTCACAGGTATGCGCATTAAAAGCACAAAAGACGACTCCACCCAGGAAATGGACCTGGCCGGTGTATTCATCGCCATCGGCCACAAGCCGAACACCGACCTGTTCCAGGGCCAGCTGGACATGGAAAACGGCTACATCCGCATCCGCTCCGGCCTCGAAGGTATGGCCACGCAGAGCAGCATCCCCGGCGTCTTCGCCGCCGGCGACGTAGCCGACCACGTTTACCGCCAGGCCGTTACTTCCGCCGGTTTCGGCTGCATGGCTGCTCTGGATGCTGAAAAGTTTCTGGATCAACAAGACTGAATATGATTCAGTAACCAAAAGGAACGCGAACTCAAAAGTTTGCGAAGGCCGGTGGGAGCCGCCGGCTGAAACTGTGCGGAGCCATGGATGGCGGAGCCAAGCGTACAAGGACGTATTCACAGCGTGTTTCAGAAGGCGGCTCCCCACCGGCCGGTACTCCACAGAACCGAAACATTGCAGTAATCGCCGGAGAAGGATGACCTCACTACCCTGGCTAGACCCGGACCAACTCTGGTTCCCCCCCGCCAACGAAGCCCTGGACGACCCGGATGGCCTCCTTGCCCTCGGCGGGGACCTCTCCACAGAGCGCCTTATTCTGGCCTACCGAAACGGCATCTTCCCCTGGTACAGCGACGAACAGCCTATCCTTTGGTGGTCACCTAACCCCAGATGCGTCCTGTTTCCCAACGAAATCCACGTGTCACGGAGCCTGCGCCGCACACTGAACCAGCAGCGTTTCCAGGTAACCGCCGACCGACACTTCGGCCGGATTATCCGCCTTTGCGCCTCGACCCGGGCCGAAGGCACCTGGATCACCGAAGAAATGATTGCCAGCTATTCGGAGCTGCACCGCATGGGCGTTGCTCACTCCATCGAGATCTGGAACCGGCGTGGAGAACTGGCTGGCGGCATGTACGGCCTGGCCATTGGCCGGTGCTTCTTCGGGGAATCCATGTTTTCCCTGGAAACTAACGCCTCCAAGGTTCTCATGGTCCATCTGGCGCACCAGTTACAGCGATGGGGCTACCGGATCATGGATTGCCAGGTGGAGAGCCGACACCTTTTGACCATGGGCGCACGGACTATTCCCCGAGAAGAGTTTTTATCTATACTCAGGATGAGCATCGATCAGAAACCGGATCAGACCGACTGGACCTTCCAATGGCGTTGGCCCGGGCCGGAGGAGTGAATGAGCAATCTTAGAACCCTGGTGTTCTTCGCGACGCCGCCCCACGATTGCAGCTACCTGCCAGACCGTGAGGCGACCACCATGTTTGTGGATCCGCGCGCCCATATCGATAAAAAGCTCTACAGCCAGCTCACCGCCCTTGGCTTCCGCCGCAGCGGATCCCACTACTATCGCCCTCACTGTGAGCAGTGCAATGCCTGCATACCGGTTCGATTAAAGGTCGATGAGTTCAAACCGGACAGAAGCCAACGGCGGGTACTCAAGAAAAACACCGACCTGAAGTGCACCATGGTGCCGGCCACCTTCGCAGAAAGGTACTATCAGCTCTACGCCAACTATATCGAGCAACGGCACCAGGATGGCGACATGTACCCGCCCACCCGGGAACAGTTCACGTCGTTTCTGGTGGAAGGGGCTACCGATTCCTGGTTCCTGGAAATCCACAAGGATGAGCGGCTTGTGGGACTGGCAGCCGTGGACCTGCTGGACGACGGACTCTCGGCCATTTATACCGTATTTGACCCGGACCTGGAGGACAGGAGTCTGGGCACCTACGCGATCCTCTGGCAAATCGAGGAAACTCGGCGCAGGGGGCTGCCCCACCTGTATCTTGGTTACTGGATCAAGCAGTGCCGTAAAATGAACTACAAAACCCGCTTCCGCCCGATCGAAGCGCTTCGAGACGGCCACTGGCGAGAATTGGACCCAGGCTAACTTTGCCAAACGCCGATAAATCAGGCAGAATTGCGCAATTTAAAATTACGAGAAGCATATCCAAACGAGGTTTCTACTGAATGCCGAAATCAGATGCCATTGAAATGGAAGGCGTTATTATTGACACCCTTCCAAACACCATGTTCCGCGTTGAGCTCACCAACGGTCATGTTGTGACAGCTCACATCTCCGGCAAGATGCGCAAGAACTACATCCGCATCCTGACAGGTGACAAGGTCAAGGTTGAGCTGACTCCCTATGACCTGAGCAAGGGCCGCATCGTATACCGCGCCCGTTGATGCTCCCGTGACATCTGAAAGCCCCTTCGGGGGCTTTTTTCGTTAGGGCACAAAAAAACCGCTGCCGGTTATCCGGACAGCGGTTTTTCTTTCCTCGACTATGTCAGACAGCCTCTGCAGGCTCATCCTCGTAATCGAATACCAGCTCGTCATCACGGAGATGGATGAAGACATCCCCGCCCTTTTCTGACAAACGCCCGAACAGGATCTGTTCGGCCAGTGGCCGCTTGATCTTGTCCTGGATCAGGCGAGACATCGGACGAGCACCCATGGTGACGTCGTAGCCTTTCTCGGCGAGCCAGGCCTTGGCATCGTCATCCACGTGGAGAACCACATGTTTCTCGTCCAGCTGCGCCTGCAGTTCGGTAAGGAACTTGTCCACCACGTGGGTAATAGTGTCCATTTGCAGGTCGCCGAACTGGATAATACCGTCCAGACGGTTGCGGAATTCCGGCGTGAAGGTTTTGCTGATGATTTCCATGCCATCCGTGCTGTGGTCCTGCTCGCTGAAGCCGATGGAGCGACGGGCCATGCTCTCGGCGCCGGCGTTGGTGGTCATCACCAGGATCACATGGCGGAAATCCGCTTTCCGACCGTTGTTATCGGTCAGCGTGCCATGGTCCATGACCTGCAGCAGCAGGTTGAACACTTCCGGATGGGCCTTCTCAATCTCATCCAGCAGGAGCACACAGTGCGGATGCTTGTTGACCGATTCGGTCAACAAGCCGCCCTGATCGTAGCCAACATAACCAGGAGGCGCACCGATCAGCCGTGAAACCGTGTGGCGCTCCATGTACTCTGACATGTCAAACCGTACCAACTCGATGCCCAGAACCTTGGCCAACTGCTTGGTAACCTCGGTTTTACCGACACCGGTCGGCCCTGCGAACAGGAACGCACCCTCTGGCTTCTCGGGCGCCTTCAGCCCGGCTCGTGCCAGCTTGATAGCGGTGGACAGCGATTCGATCGCCGGATCCTGTCCAAACACAGTCATCTTCAGATCCCGCTCCAGGTTCCGCAGCAGATCCTTGTCGCTCGTGGAGACGTTCTTCGGAGGAATGCGTGCAATATTCGCAACCACATCCTCGATCTCGGTGACATCAACGGTCTTCTTGCGTTTGCCTTCAGGCTGCAGCCTCTGGCGGGCGCCAGCTTCGTCAATAACGTCGATGGCCTTGTCCGGCAGATGACGATCGGTAATGTAGCGATCTGACAACTCGGCTGCCACACGCAGCGCTTTGTCGGTGTATTTCAGATCGTGGTGTTTCTCGAAGTTGGGCTTGAGGCCCTTCAGGATCTGATAGGTATCCTCAACGCTGGGCTCGTTCACATCAATTTTCTGGAAACGGCGAGCCAGGGCGCTGTCCTTCTCGAAGATGCCCCGGAATTCCTGGAACGTCGTTGAGCCAATGCAGCGGATTTCACCCGAGCTGAGCATGGGCTTCAGAAGGTTCGATGCATCCATCACACCGCCGGAGGCAGAGCCTGCCCCGATAATGGTGTGAATCTCGTCGATGAACAGAATCGCGTGGTTCTCTTTCTTGAGCTCGGCAAGCAGCCCTTTCAGACGCTTCTCGAAGTCACCGCGATACTTGGTTCCGGCGAGCAGAGCACCCAGATCCAGGGAGTAGACCACAGCATCAGAGATGATATCAGGCACCTGGCCATCGACAATCCGCTTGGCAAGCCCCTCTGCAATAGCGGTTTTGCCAACACCGGCCTCGCCCACCAGCAGCGGGTTGTTCTTGCGGCGGCGAACCAGTATCTGGACAACCCGCTCAACTTCATGTTCACGCCCGATCAGCGGATCAATCCTACCCTGCCGGGCCTGCTCATTGAGGTTGGTCGCATAGCTTTCCAACGGCTTGGACTGGCCACCTTCCTCGCCAGCCTCGTCGTGAGAAGCCTGATCGTGGCTTTCCTGATCTTCCGCACCCTGTACACGGGAAATGCCGTGGGAAACAAAGTTGACCACATCAATACGGGCGATACTCTGCTTCTTGAGCACGTAAACGGCCTGGCTTTCCTGCTCACTGAAAATGGCCACCAGCACGTTGGCACCGGTTACCTCTTTCTTGCCCGAGGATTGCACATGGAAAACCGCCCTCTGCAGCACTCGCTGGAAGCCCAGTGTAGGCTGCGTCTCACGCTCACTGTCACTGCTCGGTATGAGTGGCGTGGTTGAATCCACGAATTCGACAAGCTCTTCCTCAAGCCGTTTCAGGTCTGCACCACAGGCTTTCAGAACGCCCACCGCCGATTCATTATCCAGTAGGGCCAGCAACAGATGCTCCACGGTCATGAACTCATGACGCTTGTCCCGGGCACTCTTGAAGGCCGTATTCAGCGTAATTTCTAGATCTTTGCTCAGCATGGGCCACCCCAACGTCTTTCAGTCCGCACGTTCAATCTCGCAAAGGAGCGGATGTTCGCATTCCGAGGAATACTGGTTCACCTGTGCCGCCTTTGTTTCCGCGATGTCCCGGGTATATACCCCGCATACAGCCTTTCCCTGTGTATGGACGAGCAGCATCACCTGCGTCGCCTTTTCTTCGTTCATTCCGAAGAATTTCATCAACACATCCACAACGAAATCCATGGGTGTGTAATCGTCGTTCAACAGCACCACTCTGTATCGCGCCGGGCGCTTGAGAGCTGGCTTTTCGGGAGCAACGCTGAGGTCATCGTGTCGCCCCGGTTGATCGTCCTCCCCCTGATTCAATACTAGTAGAGAATTTTCGATAGTCCGCATCATTCCTTACCGGTTTATCGGTGCTCCTGTTAAATGTGGATGTCCGCCCCCGGGTTTTCAAGCGGGGCTCGAGATATTTATCAATACGAACATGATACCGCTTCCAGACTGCGTTGAACCACACATTCCCGGCATGGAAACTATTGACTCGCTGCCATGATTGGCCGAAAGTTAAGATGCAATGTAAAATAATGTAAATCCATGCAAGGATTGTGTAACAGGATTCGGACCGACCGTGCGACGGCACCGATAGGCAAACAAAAAATTAACAAGAATAGAGACAGCAAAAGAACAGGGGAGTTCATCATGCCAAGAGGCAAGGTCAAGTGGTTCAACAATGCCAAAGGGTACGGATTCATCATCGAGGATGGCTGCAGTGACGACCTGTTTGCGCACTTCTCTTCGGTGCAGATGGACGGCTACAAAACTCTAAAAGCCGGCCAGACCGTAACCTTCGACAAAAAACCCAGCGACAAGGGCATTCACGCAATCAACATCGTTCCCGACGAGTTGCCGACCAGCAAAGCGCAGGCCGACAGCGGGAGCGATTCTGCCGGGAAGTCGGGGCAGCAAGAGTCAGGCCGGGACGGCTATCCGCCCCGCGCAGTAAACGCCTGAACAGTTGTGACAATCAAGTAACCGCGCCCACCGGTGGTCTGCTGGTGGGTCCTTCTCGCTGTGTCTTTTGAAAGGATGCGCCTCTAACTCCAGCCAACACTTCTTTGCCAGTACTCCTCTTTGCAGTACCCTGCCTTCACCAACGACATCAGAATTCCGGGGATACAGCAGCGCATGGCTGAACTCGTGCTTTTCAACAAGCCCTTCCAGGTTTTGAGCCAGTTTACCGACGATGGTGCCTCCGGCGGCGATTCACCCAGAGCCACCCTGGCAGACTATCTGCGGATCCCGGGCATCTACCCGGCCGGTCGCCTCGACTATGATTCCGAAGGCCTGCTTCTGCTTACCTCTGAGGGCTCACTGCAACACCGGATTGCCTCCCCTTCGCTAAAGATGCCAAAAACCTACTGGGTCCAGGTGGAAGGCGACATTTCCGAAGACGCATTAAAACAATTATCGACCGGAGTCCAATTGAAAGATGGCCTGACACGACCGGCGAAAGCCAGCAGAATAGCCGCGCCTGCGGTCTGGCCCAGGGTGCCACCTGTGCGCCATCGAGAAACAGTTCCCACCAGCTGGATAGCACTGACCATAACCGAAGGCAAGAACCGGCAGGTCCGGCGCATGACTGCCGCCGTGGGTTTTCCCACGTTGCGACTGATCCGGTACCGGATTGGCGACTGGACCCTCGACGGCCTTAAGTCCGGGGCCCATCGGATCGTCACTGTCAATCTTCCAGCTCCAGCCCAACCACCCCGCCGACGCCGAAGCGCCGGCGACCGACCCAGGAGAAACCGGAAATCATGACCTGGACACCCCACGCCACCGTGGCCGTTATTGTTGAAGATGAAGCCGACCGCTACCTGATGGTTGAGGAAGTCAGCGGCGGCCAGGTTGTTTTCAACCAGCCTGCGGGCCATGTGGAGGAAGACGAAGCCATACTGGACGCCGTTCGCAGGGAAGCCCTGGAAGAAACAGGTTGGGAAATAGAACCCCTGCACTTTCTGGGCATCTACACCTACAAGGCGCCAGCCAACGGTGTTACCTATTACCGGTTCTGCTATGCGGCCCGGGCTCGAGCCCGCCTCACCGATCAGCTGGACGATGGCATCATTGCCGCCCACTGGCTAACCCTGGATGAGATTCGCGCCTTGGGCGATAAACTGCGCAGCCCGCTCGTTCTGCAGTGTATAGAAGATTACCGAAACGGCCGGCAATACCCACTGGACGTGGTGGTTGATGCGCAGACGGCACCTCCGGAAAGATGATAGACTTTGGACTTTTTAGCCGGTAACCAAGCTGCCATGACCATCGCATCCGAAGCGCACTCTTCAACCAGCACTGCCAACACCCGCGTGATTGTCGGTATGTCCGGCGGCGTCGACTCTTCCGTGGCCGCTTGGCTGCTGAAGGATCAGGGGTATCAGGTTGAAGGCCTGTTCATGAAGAACTGGGACGAGGACGACGGCACCGAATACTGCACCGCCATGACCGACCTTGCCGACGCCCAGGCCGTGGCCGACGCCATCGGTATTAAATTGCACACCGCCAGCTTCGCGGCCGAATACTGGGACAGGGTCTTTGAGCACTTTCTCTCCGAATACCAGGCCGGCCGGACACCCAATCCAGATATCCTGTGTAACAAGGAAGTAAAGTTCCGGGCGTTTCTGGACTACGCCGTCACTCTCGGCGCCGACTACATTGCCACCGGCCACTACGCTCGCCAGCGTCCGATCGCTGATTCCCCGGGCAAGGCCCAGCTCCTGAAGGGCCTCGACCCCAACAAGGATCAGAGCTATTTCCTGCATGCCGTCTCTGGCGACCGCATCGCGCGGACCCTATTTCCAGTCGGCGAGCTTGAAAAGCCGGAAGTCCGGCGTATTGCCGAGCAGCAGGGTTTCGTTACCCACGACAAGAAAGATTCCACCGGTATCTGTTTTATCGGTGAACGCAAGTTCAAGGACTTCCTGAAACAATACCTACCGGCCCAGCCCGGCGATATTGAAACACCGGACGGCCAAAAAATTGGCCGGCACCAGGGCCTCATGTATCACACCATTGGTCAGAGACAGGGCCTGGGCATTGGTGGCCTCAGCGA
>JAWWAT010000003.1:0-27146 GCA_033721635.1 Marinobacter sp.
ATCAGCCGATTAGATACTTCGCATGGAAGCGAAGGTGCTCCTCAATAAAACTGGCGATGAAGTAGTAGCTGTGGTCGTACCCTTCATACCGGTTCAGTTCCAGCGGATAGCCACTTTGTTTGGCAGCGGCTTCCAGCATTTCCGGCTTCAACTGCTCGGTCAGGAAGTTGTCCGCTTCGCCTTGGTCCACCAACGCCGGCACAAACTTGCTCGCCTTTTGCATCAGCAAGCTGGCGTCGTACTCGGCCCAGCTGGCGGTGTCTTTACCGAGGTAAGCGCCAAAGGCCTTCTTACCCCACGGGCAATTGACCGGGTTACTGATCGGGCTGAACGCCGAGACGGACTGGAAACGCTCCGGGTTGCGCAGTGCCAGCACCAACGCACCATGCCCGCCCATCGAGTGGCCAAAGATGGAACGCTGATCGCTCACCGGGAACATATCTTCAATCAGTGCTGGTAATTCGTTGAGCACGTAATCGTACATCCGGTAATGCTTGCTCCAGGGTTCCTGAGTCGCATTTACATAGAACCCGGCGCCCTTACCCAAGTCGTAGCCTTCATCATCGGCGACATCGTCCCCGCGCGGGCTGGTGTCCGGGGCAACAATGGCGACGCCCAGTTCGGCAGCCATGCGATGCGCACCGGCTTTTTGCATGAAGTTTTCATCGGTACAGGTCAGCCCGGACAACCAATACAGCGCTGGCACCTTTTTGCCATTGGAGGCCTGCGGCGGCAGGTAGATAGCAAACCGCATCGAACAGTTCAACGTCTCGGAGTGATGACTGTACTGCTTGTGCCAACCACCAAAACTTTTATTACTGCTCAGATTTTCAATAGTCATTGCAACCTCTCAACAAAACGGTCGCCCGCCTGACTGGCAGGCGACCAGATTTCATTACTTGTCGTAGTGAATAACGGTACGGATGCTCTTGCCTTCGTGCATCAGATCAAACGCCTTGTTGATATCTTCCAGCCCCATGGTGTGGGTGATGAAATCGTTCAACTTGAATTCACCTTGCATGTACCGCTCAACGATGCCCGGCAGCTCGGAACGGCCCTTCACGCCACCAAAGGCAGAGCCTTTCCAGACCCGACCGGTCACCAGCTGGAACGGACGCGTGGAAATTTCCTGGCCGGCGCCCGCAACACCGATAACCACCGACTCACCCCAGCCTTTGTGGCAACATTCCAGTGCTGAACGCATTACATCTACGTTGCCGATGCACTCGAAGGAATAATCCACACCGCCGTCGGTCAGTTCTACGATCACTTCTTGAATCGGCTTGTCGTAATCTTTCGGGTTGATGCAGTCGGTCGCGCCCAACTGGCGGGCCAGCTCAAATTTGCTCTCGTTGATGTCGATAGCAATGATGCGGCTGGCTTTAGCCATGGTGGCACCAATCACCGCCGACAGGCCGATGCCGCCCATACCGAAGATGGCCACGGTAGCGCCCTCTTCTACTTTGGCGGTGTTCATCACCGCACCCATGCCGGTGGTTACGCCACAACCGAGCAAGCACACTTCTTCCAATGGCGCTTCTTTGTTCACTTTTGCCAGAGAAATCTCGGGCAGTACGGTGTACTCGGAGAAGGTTGAGCAACCCATGTAGTGATAGATCGGCTCGCCGTTTAACGAGAAACGAGTGGTGCCGTCTGGCATCAGGCCCTTGCCCTGGGTTTCACGAATCTTCCCGCACAGGTTGGTTTTACCAGAGGTGCAGAATTTACATTCGCCGCACTCAGGGGTGTACAGCGGAATAACGTGGTCACCCACTTTCAGGCTTGTAACGCCTTCGCCTACCGACTCAACAATACCGCCGCCTTCGTGGCCGAGAATGGTCGGGAAAATGCCTTCGGGATCTTCGCCAGACAAGGTAAACGCATCGGTATGACACACACCGCTAGCGATCACCCGGATACGTACTTCGCCAGCTTGAGGCGGCATCACATCCACTTCTTCAATGGACAGAGGTTGTTTCGGGCCCCAGGCGATAGCGGCTTTAGATTTGATGGTCTGAGTCATGTTGTGTGCTCCAGATTTTGTCGGGCTTCGGCAGGTTCTTCTGCCATGTTGATGGGATCATTGTATTATTGTTCTTAAGATAGATAATCGGCCAATTAAGCAAATCACCTTTACTGTATAGTAACAATGAACCGTATTTTGTTTGCTGGCGGCATTTTGTATCTAAGCTCACCCAAGTCGTAACGCAAGGAACTGAACATGTTTATTTGGGAAGGGGTCAGTGAGTTTGTGGCGGTCGCGGAAGCCGAAAGTTTTACCGCTGCGGCGAAACGATTGGGCATTTCCACAGCTCAGGTGAGCCGGCAGGTCAGCGCACTGGAATCCCGGCTTTCGACCAAACTGCTGTATCGCACCACCCGCAAGGTTTCGGTGACGGAAGCCGGCCAAACCTACTACCAGTATTGCCGCCAGGTACTCGATGGTCTGGAAGAGGCCGAGCGGGCCATGACCAACCTGCAACTTATCCCCAAGGGAAAATTACGGCTGACCGCACCGGTGACCTATGGCGAGAAGGTGATCGCCCCCTTGGTGAACGATTTCATCCTGCGCTACCCGGAGTTGGAGGTGCAGCTGAATCTGACCAACCAGAAGCTGGATCTGGTCGGTGGCGGTTACGATTTGGCGATTCGGCTGGGAAAACTGGAAGATTCATCCATGATGGCCAAGCGGTTGTCGTCACGAACCTTATACGTGTGCGCCTCGCCGGAATACTTATCCACCTATGGTGTGCCGCATTCGCTTTCGGAACTGGACCGGCACAATTGTTTGCAAGGCAATCTGGATTACTGGCGCTTTCAGGACCGAGGTAAGCCCTACAACGTTCGCGTTAAAGGCAACATGAAGTGCGACAGCGGTTGGGCGTTGCTGGACGCGGCCCTGAAAGGCATCGGGATCGTGCAACTTCCCGATTATTACGTTCAGCCGTCATTGGCCTGTGGAAAACTTATGAACTTGCTGGAACATTATCAAGAAGCCGACGATGGAATCTGGGCGATTTATCCACATAACCGGCATTTATCCCCAAAAGTGCGGATGCTGCTGGATTTCCTGGACGAATCGTTAAGTTAAATTCTGTGGGGCAGTAGTTTTGTCAGTTTGTCCAAATGCGCCGTTTGGCCTGCGTCAGTTTCGCGGCGGTCTCCAGCCGTACATATACCAAACGCCTCTGGTCATCCGCCGCGTCGCAACTCCCTGACACCCCGACCCAGCTTGCGGCGCAACAGGGCCCGCAGGGTCACCCCATCCGAGTACCCGACCTGTGCGGCGACTTGGTCGACGCTCGCGTTTCCGGTGCGCAAGAGATGGACGGCATGCTCCACGCGCAGGTCCTGGAAATACGACAACGGTGTCTTGCCCAAAACGCTTTGCAGCCGCCGCGCCAAGGTGCGCTCGCTTGTGCCCGCGGCGCTGGCCGCCTCGGCCAGCGAGAACCCCTTCGCGAGCTGACTTCTGGCCCAGCACTCGAAGCGCTCCACCATCGGGTCGGCATGCGCAAGGTGGTCGGGAATCACGAACTCGGCTTGCGAACTGCGTGTCTCGACCAGCAGATAGCGTGCCACCAGGGCAGCCAGCGCCGGACTGCGCTCCCGGATGATGCGCAAGGCCAGGTCGACGTGGGCCAAAGCGGCACCCGCGGTGGTGAAGCGTGTCGAGTTCACGATCATGCGTGACTCGTCCAGCGTGACGTTCGGATAGCGCTGCCGAAACATCGGCCCCAGCCACCATGACGTCGTCGCACGATGCCCATCAAGCAGGCCGCTCTCTGCAAGCAAGAAGCTACCGGAGCAGGCGGCACCAAGGTGCGCGCCAGCGGTGGACCACTGCTGTAGCGCGGCGACCGCATCGGGCACGTCGGGGCGTGTGAGCCGAGCCGAGAGCGTGTCAGGCATCTTGTCACCAAACGCGGGCACGAGCACGACGTCTGGTTCCGGCACACCACGCGCAGGGACCACGGGGACCGTCAAGCCTTGCGCAGTTCGGATGCGACGCCGCACGCCCGCCAGCGTGAGCTCTATGTGCGCGGGAGCTTGTGGCAGCGAGCCTGCCATCGCATTGGCCAAGCCCACTGTGTCAGTGAGCGCCGCAAGCCCCAGATCAAACACGCCATCACAAACAAGGATGTGGAGTTTCATGGCAAGAATGATATCAAAGTTGTCATTATTGTCTATAGAGATGGCTGTCATGACGACTTAGACTTCAGGCTCGTTGATCCATTCACCTAACCCATTTACCCAAAGGATTACAGTATGACCAAGCTCGCCCTGTTTGTTCGCCTCGAAGCCAAACCCGGCCAGGAGGCTGCGCTTGCCGACTTCCTGGCCAGCGCACTGCCGCTCGCCAACGCCGAGTCCGGCACCACTGCCTGGTTCGCATTGAAGTTTGGCCCTTCGACGTTCGGTGTGTTCGATGCCTTTGCCGATGAGGCAGGTCGCCAGGCACATCTGAACGGCCAGATCGCCGAGGCCTTGATGGCCAACGCCGAGACCTTGCTCAGTTCTCCGCCCAATATCGAGAAGGTCGAACTGCTTGCAGCTAAACTGCCTGCATGACAACCCGGCCTTGACTCAATCAGGTCACGCTGCGTAGGGCCACACGGCCCTACGCAGCCCCCCTCGATTGCCGGGGGGATGTTCGGCGACAATTAGGATGACCAGTTGGCGACAATTCTCTTGGCAGCCAGCCTTCTGATTTTAACAAGGTCGATAATACTGATGCCTGTAGTTGCCCCAACTAAACTGAGCACCATCTTGCCAGTTCAGCCCGGTATTCCCCGGTGGCATTTCAGACTCTTGTGCGGGTGGCTGCGATTATAGTCTCAGATCCATTTCGGCAATCTGGCCATCACTGTGGCTGGATTAGGAAGGTCGTACAGGTATACATCGCCCCGCTTAAACGCCTTCACAAAAGCCTCCGCTATGCCGTTACTATGAGGGCTTCGCGCGGGTGTGATATACACCACAAAACCCAGAGCGGATGCGAAGACTCGCGTTTCTTTGGCAATGTAGCAGTTGCCATTATCCGTCAGCCATTCCAGAGATTGTGGCACCCACTTCGACTAGCCGAACCGGTATTTCGGGCTTTCCCGCAGTACTCCTGTTACCTGCCCGCTGAACTGGTGGCTGGATTATCAGGCCACATCTCCAAAGGTCCTGCGCCAGTCACGAGGGCTTACGTGGTGACGTTGCTTGAAATGCTGCCGGAATGACGTTGCTGTGTGGAAGCCGATTCTTTCCGAGATGGCTTCCACAGACAGCGATGTGGTCTCCAGCAGTTCCCGTCCTCGCCGAAGTCGTTCACTCACCAACCACTCCACTACCGTCATGCCGGTGGCTCTCTGGAAATGGCGGGTGAAGGTGCGCCGGCTCATGGCGGTGCGGGCGGCCAGTTCATCGATTGTGTGTGTTTCGGCCAGATGTTCCCGCAGATAGTCAAGTAGTCGGTTGATATGCGCATCCTGAGTGGAAATCGCGACCGGCTGCTCAATGAACTGAGCCTGGCCACCTTCCCGGTGCGGCGGAACAACCATCAGGCGGGCAAGGGTATTGGCGGTCCTGGCACCGTAATACTCCCGCACCAGAAACAGGCAGCAATCCAGCCCCGCCGCTGTGCCAGCGGACGTGACCAGCCGGTCATCCTTCACATAGAGGGCGTTGGTATCCAGATTCACCTGTGGAAACCTATTGAGGAAGTCCTGTTCTGCCAGCCAGTGGGTCGAGGCTCTCTTGTTATCCAGCAAACCCGCATAGGCCAGCGCATAGGTGCCGTAGCAAAGGCCTACCACATGTGCGCCCCGTTCATGGCAGCGGGTGAGAGCCTCCGCCAATTGCGGCGGTGGGGCTTCGCTCAGATCGTGCCAGCCGGGTACTACCGCAATATCAACCGCATCCAATAATTCCAGCCCGCCATCTGGCTGAACGGTCATGGCCCGTTCGGATGTGAGGGGCTTGCCGTCTGGGGTGATAATCAGCAACTCGAACAAGGGGCCGTCGGGCAAGGCAATACTGAACACCATGTAAGGAACAGAGAAATGGAAGGGGCTGAATTGTGGGTGAAGGATAAGCCCGACTTTCGGTAGCGCCACGGTGTCACTCCTGTGGTTCATTTAACCCGATGATAACTGCTTGGCCCGATTCTTTCGATCATTGTCTTTCAGGTCAATATTGGTGGTGATCACATCTCCGTAGACTTACTCCATCAACGAACACCCTGTTGGAGGATAAATACCATGTTGATCAAAACTTTCGCTGGCGCCCTGATGCTTGCTTCGACTGTTTTTACTGGCGCTGCTTTCGCCGAATCGTATACCCGGGAACCCAGCCACCAGATACAGCAAATCCGCAATGCCACCATCAAGGTTACATACGGAGAGACCACCTTTCTGATTGATCCTATGCTGGCCGAACAAGGAGCTTACCCGGGCTTTCCGGACACTTACCGCAGTGAGCTGCGTAATCCTTTGGTGGGCTTGCCCATGGCCGCTGAGGATGTGATTGAGGGTACCGATGCGGTGATCGTTACCCATACCCACCTGGACCACTGGGACGATGCCGCCCAGAAGCTGTTGCCGAAGAACATTCCCCTGTTTGTGCAGAACGGGGCGGATGCCGAGCTGATCCGCTCACAAGGCTTCAAGGATGTGCGTATTCTGGATGGCGAGGCTGAATTCGGCGGCGTGATACTCCATAAAACCGGCGGCCAACACGGCTCCAATACCCTTTATGCCATTCCCGAGCTGGCCAAGGCGCTCGGTGAAATCATGGGTGTGGTTTTTGAAGCCGAGGGGCAGGAAACCACTTACGTGGTAGGCGATACCGTGTGGCGTGATGAAGTGGTTCAGTCATTGGAGCGCTTTCAGCCGGACGTTGTTGTGTTGAATGCCGGGGCGGCGGAACTGACAGGCTTTGAGGGCGACTCGATCATCATGGGCAAAGAAGATGCCCTGCGAGTGCACCGAGCTTTACCAGATGCGGACATTGTCGCCGTGCACATGGATGCGGTGAACCATATGACCCTGAGCCGTGAAGAGCTGGCAGAGTTCGTGGAGAACGAGGGGATTGATGAGCGGGTATTGATCCCGGCGGATGGTGAGATTCTTTCTTTCTGACCAGAACACCCCTGAAACAAATGATCCAATGAGGAACAGTCAAATGAGCAAGCGAGCCGTTATTGTTGTCGATATCCAGAATGAGTACTTTGCCTCCGGCAAACTGCCTCTGGTGAACATTGAACAGGCAGCCGCCAAGGCTGCCCAGGTGATAGATACAGCGCGTCAGAACAAAGACCTGCTGGTGCATGTTCACCATGAGTTTCCGGACCCGGATGCGCCTGTATTCACCCCGGGTACAAACGGCATCAACATCCACGAATCCGTGGCACCAAAAGGTGATGAGCCGGTGATTCTGAAGAATTATCCCAACTCATTCCTGAAAACCAACCTGAAAGAGCTGCTGGATGCCAGCGACATTGAGGAAGTGGTTGTGATCGGTGCCATGAGTCACATGTGCATCGAAGCCACCAGCCGAGCCGCTTCAGATTTTGGCTACAAGGTCACTGTGCTGGAAGATGCTTGCGCCACGATGGACCTGGAGTTCAACGGCGTGAAGGTGCCGGCGGCACAGGTTCATGCCACGGCTATGGCGGCTCTTGGGTTTGCCTATGCGAGTGTCCAGTCCACCCGGGATTACCTGTGAGGATCTTGCTCTTCGTATCTGTCGGGTGGTTGCTCCCGTAAACTGAAGCCGACCGGCCAGAAACATTTCAGCCGGTCGTTTCAGTGGTATCGTTCGGCCCGGATCTATTGCTGGACGGCCTCATATGTTGCGTGCAGATTCCAAAAATCTGAACGTTCGCTTTGCGACCAACCGGTGCTTTCTGGATTTGACGAAACATGCCAACCACTCAGAGCGATCTGAGTTTGTAGCGTACCTTAAGGATGACAATCTGGGATGCCTATTATGGCTCCTCATGGGAAAGATTTTTCGTCGAATGACACTCAATCGCCAGCCAGGCCTGTAAGTCGTTGGTAGCCCAGTCTCTGGCAAGCGGCATTTGAATTAGCATATGGCCACTAATCGGCCTCTGTTCTGATAGGCTGGCTTTAATGGGTAAGACATCCGTCTTTTTCATGACTTCGGAGGATTCATCGTGTTTTCGGGCCACAGCGCATTTCCCTTAACCCCTATGAGTGAGCAAGGTATAGACGAGGCGGCATTTGTTCGATTGATCGAACGGCTCGTTACTGCCAACGTTGATGCAATAGGCGTGTTGGGCTCGACTGGAAACTATGCCTATCTGACCATGGCCGAGCGTGCACGTGTAGTAAGGCTCGCAGTCGAACACGCGGGGAATATCCCCGTGATGGCAGGTATTGGTGCACTGCGCACGCGCGATGTACTTACGCTGGCTGAAGATGCAGAGGCTGCCGGTGTCAACGGGGTACTGCTAGCGCCAATGTCCTATCAGAAACTGTTTCCAGACGAAGTTTTCGGGCTCTATGAAACAGTAACGCACGCACTATCGCTTCCGCTTTGTGTCTACGACAATCCCGGTACCACGCAGTTTATTTTCAGCGACGAGCTTCACGGACAAATTGCGCATCTCCCGAACGTGGCGTCGATCAAGATTCCCGGAGTGCCTGAAGACCCTAGTGAAGCAAGGGCGCGGGTTGAAAGGCTTCGTGCACACATTCCATCAACCGTCACTGTGGGGGTGAGTGGAGATGCCTTCGCCGCGACTGGCCTGAATGCCGGCTGTGATGCCTGGTATTCTGTAATCGGGGGCGTGTTTCCCGCTGCAGCACTTGCGATTACCCGCGCAGCTCAGGCCGGGAACGCGCAGGAAGCGACACGTTTATCGAAACGATTACAGCCCTTATGGGAATTGTTCAACGAATCTGGAGGAAACCTGCGGGTTGTCGCAGCTGCTGCGGAATTGCAGGGACTTGCTGAGTCTCCGTGTTTACCGCTGCCGCTCAAAACCCTTGATAAAGAGGGGCGTCGACGACTGGCGAACTTGATTGATGAGCTGGATTTATCGTGACGCAAATGTCGCTCAACGACGGTCAATACAACGGGGTAAAAGCGGAGGGTTTTGAGTGGATTGGGGACTTTTAATCACTTTCGCTACAACCTTCGCGTCAATCCTGGCTCTGCCTGGGCCGAACGCTGCATTTGCCGTAGGACAGTCCCTTAGGTATGGCGCACGGAAGTCGCTGGCAGTCGCAGTGGGTTTTATGCTGGCAACCTGCGTCCACGGGATACTCGTGTTATCCGGACTGGGCGTACTGATACAACGCTATGCGGGTGCACTGGTACTGCTGAAGTGGTGTGGGGTTGCTTATCTGGTGTATCTCGCCATAAAGGCGTTCAGGTCCGGGGTAAATATTGTAACCGTTTCCTCTCAGACAATGACCGTAAGCAAAATGATGCTAAGCGCAATGGCAGTCTCACTGACAAATCCTAAAGCACTGCTGGCGAGTCTGATGATCTACCCGCTATTCATCACGTCTTCCGGCGCTTATATCTCTCAAGCGGTAGCATTGGTGGCAGTCGCAATGGCGATTTCTTTTTCCATATACGCGACCTACATAGTGGGAGCATCCAAGCTGGGCAAGCATTTGCGGGGGAGCAAATGGGCCAATAAGATCGTCGCGTCGTTCTACTTGGGTGCAGCTGGTGTGTTGGCTTCCAAATCAACATAACTCAAAGCGAGCCCTTCGGCCTTTGATCTGAATGTCCGCTTTGCGACCTCCCGCATCGCAGGCAATACTAAACAAAAGCCAGCATTCGTAGCGCCTCACATCCTCAGCTTTCTTTGCCCCCGCTGGGCACATGTTCGCTTCTCAAGAACCCGGCAAACGATCCAATGGGCTCACTGTTCTGACTCGTTGATCGCCGATAACTCCGTCCTAATCTGCTAGTCTGAAGCTAAGATTAGTTCACCGCATCAGTTGCGGTGGTTTTAATCACGGAGCATCGGCGGTTGCCGGTGCCAGGTCAGCGTAGAAGGCCATCATGTTGTTAGCAGGGATCGGTATCGCAATTATCCCCAGCTAACCAGTCGCTTAGTACGCGGCCGATGTCTGCAAAACGCCCTTGAAGGGGCGCCTCTGCGCTTTGCGCTAGGTTGGCGGGAGTCAGCCTTTAAAACTTCAGGTTGTATAGGCATATAATGAAACTAATACAATTCCGCGTAACCAACTTTCGATCTGTAACTGATAGCGGCTGGATCGATATTTCCGACGTGACCGCCCTGATTGGTGAAAACGAGGCGGGCAAAACGAACCTGTTACTACCACTTTGGAAATTCAACCCAACGGCTGCCGGTGAAATCAGCTTGCTAGATGACATGCCACGCAGTCGATACGCGGAAATGCGCAATGAACCAAAATCGCACCGCTTTATCTATTGTTTTTTTGAGTTAGACCCCGACGACGCTAAAATCGCGAACGATTACGGCGTGGAAGTTGAGGAAGGGGCAAGGGTTATTGCTCGAAGAAACTTTGGCGGCGGTTACGGGTTCGAGTTTTCAGATTTTCCTGAAGTCAATTTTCTTAACACCTACAATCCTGCACTAGAGAAACCAGCAGAAAACGAAGATGGAGAACCTGATAAGGGGCCTAGCCTTTGGCAACGATTCTTGGATCGACTGCCGCGTTTTGTTTACTACTCAAACTACGGCAATCTAGACGACCAAATCTACCTTCCGCACGTCGTTGAAAACATGGGACGCGAAGATCTGGGGCAGCGCGAAGCTGCAAAAGCTCGCACTCTCAAAGTTCTGTTTGATTTAGTAAGTCTTAGTGCAGAGGAAATGTTGGAACTCGCCAGATCTACAGGGGTTATCGAACGCGTAAATCAACAAGGTCACAGGATCGGAAATCTCACCGAAAAGACTGACGATGAGATTAAAGAAGATGATAGGCAGCTTCGAGAGCGCTTGGCACTTTTGCAATCCGCATCATCTAAATTAACAAAAAGCTTCTCGGACTGGTGGAAACAGGGTGACTATAGATTCCGGCTTGTAGCGGACGGTAATTATTTTAGAATTTTGGTAGCAGATGATCGTCGCCCCGAAGAAATCGAACTTGAGAACCGAAGCGCTGGTCTCCAATGGTTTCTCAGCTTCTTCTTAGTCTTCACTTATGAGAGTGAAGACACTCATGAAGACGCAATCGTGTTGCTTGATGAGCCAGGGCATTCGTTGCACCCGCTTGCACAACGAGATTTGACTGCGTTTTTTAATAATCTTGCAACAACGAACCAACTCATTTTCACAACTCACTCGCCATTCATGATCGATGCTGACCGTCTGGATCGTGTCAGAAAAGTGTTTCTCGGTGAAGATGGTAGTACAGAGGCATCAAGCGACCTTGGCATCGCCAGAGGCACCAAGGGACTGAAAGAAAAGGGCGCCACCTACGCTGTTCATTCTGCTCTGAACCTGACAGTTGCAGAAAGTCTGCTTCTAGGATGCACGCCAATTGTTGTTGAAGGCCCATCTGACCAACACTACCTTACTGCAATCAAGAATATTTTGATTGGCAAGAGAAAAATCGCACCTAAATATGAGCTTGTTTTTCCTCCCTCTGGTGGTGCCAAGACCGCAAAGATCATTGCGTCTATATTGTCAGGACGAGATGACGAATTACCGAAGGTGCTTCTAGATAGTGACGCTGCCGGAAAACAAGCGATCAAATCTCTGAGAGAAGATCTCTATTCTCAGGCAAAGGATCGCGTGCTAGAAACAGATGAGGTTTTTACAGATCTCAAAGGTACTGAAATTGAAGATCTTATACCTGCTAGCCTAATAATCTCAGTGCTTGATCGAATGGAGCGACGCGCCGAACGAGAATTTGAAGACGTCCACGATCCAAAGAAACCGATCATCCCACAAATAAAAAACTGGGCCGAAAGAGAAGGGTTTGATCTGGAGCAAGGGTGGAAGATTAAACTCGCGATTGGGGTCAAAAATAAGCTGTTAGCAAATACGACCCGATACGTTGGAGATGAAGACATAAAGCGATGGAAAGAGCTTTTCGACAAGCTACTTTGATGTTGTCGCTGCGGCTCTGGCGCGACCTAAGCAGTGCGTTTTGTTGAATGGATAATTTAAAGCGACACAGCCTACCTAAAAAACATGGATAGGGACGCATTTTCCGCTATACCCTATGGGCAGCATTCCAAATACGCTCCTGATAGTTTGCTTTATGGCTCATATGAAACTTAATCGTAATGCTGTTTTACTGGGATTCTTCTCTCCTAGCGTGGTCACCGCACGACCTTGGACAGGGGATTTTGATTTCCCGATCGGCGCTTTTTTGCTATTTGCTGGTTTTTTCCTCTATTGGCTAAAAGGAGCCGTGGAGAATCCTGTCGGGGCAACTAGGACCGTGGTTGCTTGCGTTGTTGTACTAGCAATAGGGTTGGGCATACCTATGTCCTTGATGAAATTTGATTTAGATCTTGGGGGCTGGCTTATTCTTGTTTGGGCTGCCACCTGGATACTTGCAGCCAAAGTTGGCTTTTTCATCGCGGGCGTCAGGGATGGAGACCGAGATGAGAAGCCATAACCAATCAATCAAGTTCGTTCTGCACTTCCCCCACTCCAATGGAGAGACAGATGAGTAATGACTTAATCGACGCTATTAGATCGGCGATGCCCCCAGACGCCGAATTGAGGGTTGTTAATCGCTTGCCGGGATTTGACGTTGCCGTCTCATGGAAGTTGGATGACGACCCAGAGCGACCAAACAAGCCATCAAAAACAATCGCAATTTCCGTTACTGATGAAGCCGCTGAGGATTTTACCAATGCGTCAGGCTCTGAGAAGCAAGACGCCCTGGCGAGGCTTCAAAAGTTTTTGGCGCAGAACCTTCGAAAGTTTGATCCGGCCCATAATACTCCGAAGTATGAGTCACCTCCGGTAGAAAGGTGGCAGTTAACAACCTCGGTGCTGTTTGGCTAATGGACTTCCGCCGTTACGCACGACACATACCAGCTTCAAATGGAGGTCGGCTATGAACGCCCGCTTTGCGCCCCAAGCCAGTAGACGACTACCCAATTCCCGTTTGGAAAATACGATCGAACACAACATGGATTCAACCACTCAGGCGAGTGCGGTTCCGACTTACCAGGTCGACGAGAAAATCAGCGGCTGCTCGCGTGCGTCGCGACTGTAGTAATTCAAGCGTGACCCTCGGTGGTTGCTTCAGCGAATCTCGTAGTTGCCGGGGCCACTGATTTGTAGGCACCAGGTGTGTCGGCTTCCTAAGGGCTGACTGCGGTCGTAGTGATGGATCCGGACATCGGGGATGTGGCTCTGATGAAGGGCCTGCCCCACCCGGAACACGAAGGACGATTGCGCGGTGATGAACAGGTGAAGCACTTCCAGGTGCGGGAAACGTTTGAGCAGCGTGTTCATGTAATCCACTACCTCTTTGATGAGGCGCTGCTGCTTGTGCTCCGAGCACAGCTGGTCGAGGCCCACCTTTCCGTTCGAAAAGTTCATCGAAAACATTGGTAAGTTCGGAAACTTAACGTTCATGTCTGGGCGATCCATCGGTATGCTGAACTCCAGGCAAAGTCCTGCCTCGGTGTCTGACTGCGGCGTCTTTGGCAGCTGCGTTGACTGAAGCAGGATGCCGTTGTCCGGCTCCTCATTGTCGTGCCAAACCCCCGAGGATCGATCGTAGTCTCGGATGTGGATCTTGTTCTGATTGCCCCATTCAAACCCCGCGAGCACAACCATGGGAACAGCTGCGATACCACCATACATCGGCAGGTAATTATTCGGCCCGGAACCGTGGGTGATCTTGTCCTTCGCCTCGGACATCTTTGCCTGAAGGAACCTCAGGTGGTCCTTGGGAGATTTGTTTCGGCCATCAATAAGCACCATTTCTTCTCGAACACCGGAATACGGTGCTGGCAGGTCTTTCAAAATCCCACGAATTTGTGAGGTTTCGTAGCTGAGGTGCTCGATGCAAACAATGCGCTTACTGCTCTGAGACCTGTGGTGAGAGACAAAAAAGAAGATTGCAATGATGAAGCAGATCAATGCTCCCAGCGCCAGAACGAGTTGGATCCAAAACGCTGGTTCACTCGAAGAGATACTGCCATCGACCACGATGTCGGTTTCGGGAACCGGAATTGAAAACACGCCCCAGGCCCAAAACGAACCGACCAGTGCCAGCAGCAATCCGACCCCCAAACTTAGTGCCTTCACCCCGGCGCTGAGGTTTGTTGGCCGAAGGCCAAAAAAAATAGAGATCCAGCTCCGGATCAATGCACTCCAACTTCTCCTTTTCATAGGCTTGCTCGTTCTTTCAGTCAAAAGTTTATCCAGTTAATCGCATCCTATTCGTATAAGTTGCTGATTGCTAATGTGTTGATGAAAAAAGATTCATGCCGTAAATTTGTAACGCCTTGTATCTGTCGCCTGCGACCCCAGATCATAAGAATTCCCACCGAACCTGGAGGTCTCGCCCTTGAATAACCTGCCTTCCTCTCCGATTAATGACATCCTTGAACAAACCTGTGCCGCCCTCGATATCCCCAGAACCAAGGCTGAAGAAGCCAAGTCCCGCTATGAATCGGTCGGCACCTGGCTCCAGCGTGACGCGTCCGAGCTTCGCAACTACGACCCAAAAGTGTACCCCCAGGGATCGTTTGAGCTGGGCACCGTGATCAAGCCGATGACGGACGCGGACGAGTACGACATCGACATCGTATGCGCTCTTGATCACACACCATCGGTCTGGGCCCAACGGGATCTGAAATACCATGTGGGTAAGGAGGTCAAGGAATACGCCAACGCACAATCATTTAATGAGCCTCCGGAGGAAGGCAAGCGTTGCTGGACCCTGAACTACGCTAATCAGGCTCGCTTTCACCTCGACGTCCTTCCGGCTAAGCCCGATGCCCAGGGTATGCGGGCCATGCTTGAAAGTCGGAATTATAGCGACGTCGATCAGACCGAGCACGCCATCAGCATCACAGACCAGACCCACCACGACTACGAGACCCCCTTCGGGAAATGGCCGAAGAGTAATCCAAAGGGCTACGCCAACTGGTTTCGGGAGCAAATGAAGACTGCTTACGAGAATCGGCGAATGGTTATCGCAGAAGCCCGTAAGGCCGATGTCGAGGATATTTCCGACTATGACATCAAGACTCCCCTCCAACAAACGATTCAGCTTCTCAAGCGCCATCGAGACAAGATGTTTCTCGATAACGGCAACGGCGATGACAAGCCGATCTCCGTCATCATCACCACCCTGGCAGCCGAAGCCTACAACAATGAGAACACGGTCGAGCAGGCTCTGCGGTCCATCCTGAATCACATGCAGAACCACATCCATAGATCGGGATCCACTTACGTCATCCGGAACCCGGTCAATCCAGCGGAAAATTTTGCCGACAAATGGCCGGATCATCCCGAGCGACAGGATGCCTTCTTCGAATGGCTGGAAAAGGCGAGACAGGATTTTGGCCAGGTTCTGGATGCACAGGACTTTGCGGCTCAGGTGGCGGCGCTTGAGACGCTGTTGGGGCAGCGTGTTGTGACGGAGGCCCAGGTGCGTCGGGACTATCAGAGCGGTGGGAATCTTGAGCGGATTCTGGAAAGCGTTAATCCGAAGAATATCTTCAAAGTACCCCACGCCGAGAAACCATCTTTTCAGGTCGCAACGCAATCCGGAGCTGAAGTGGTTATCAAAGCAAAAGTCGGCAAGACCACACCGACCACGCCACTCTCGAACGGCGGACCGGCTGTCCCCAAATACCATAAAATAGACTTTGAGGCCGATCTACGTAACATTCCAGATTATGACATTATCAAGTGGCAGACCGTAAACACGGGCGTTTATGCAGCCCTTAAGAAAGACCTGAGAGGTGAAATAGCGTCTGGCACAACCATTGGCACTGGCAGGCGTCATCAAGAGCGAACGGCCTACACGGGCTCCCACTGGGTTCGCTGCTACGTGATTAAGGATCGTGTCTGTATCGCCAAGAGCGCCCCGTTCGTCGTCAATATCCAGTGAAAGGGCAACCTTGCGCGGCAATTATAGAATTTGGCGTTTTCTCCGACCAGGCGCTTAAGGCGGCTGAGCGATGCGCTGCGGGCGTTACCGCACCATCTGAACGTTCGCTTTGCGACCGCTGCCAAGTCGTTTGTCGGGCAAGATCTCGCCATCTGAACCATACTTATAGGTCCTCACCCTTCGAAGAGGGGCAAATATGACATTCCCTATCCGTCATGCTCCCTGGAATTAGGGAAAGCTCTAATCAGCGGTGCAACTAAAACAGGGATGTTTACAATTTCAGCCAGCTATATATCGAATTATGAACAACGTTTTCCGGTAGGAATTCCTGTTCTAATCTTCCCTCTGTCTGCCCCAGCAGATCGATAAATAGTTCTCGTTCCTCTGGTGTGAGGCCGGTGGCGGGTACACATTCAGCTGGTTGCGGTTCTTGAACCGCCATCTCATTAGCGAAGGTATCGAAAACAGTCTTGCTCATGAGTAGAGGCGTTAGCGCTGACTGATGTTCTCTAGCCCTCGCCAGCATGGTGAATCCCCATGTGTCTATGTCCCCCCAGTAAGCTACTTTCTTTTCGGTAAGCCAGGGCGTCCGCATCCAGGAGAGATTTAGGCCGGCTCCCAATACCGCAACTGCGCCAGAAACGTGCGGTAACTGGTGGATGCAGCGTTCGTTCTCGACAATAAGAACGTATGCTCCCGGCAGAGATGTGTGTAACAGCTCACGAGCACGCACCCGAATTTGTGAAAATGGGAGTAATCCGCCATCAAGGTCTATGACTAACAACCAATGGTGGCCTTCATCATCTGCGCCGAGAAAGGCTTCCAGGCCAAGCTCACTGACTTGGCCTTCAAACAGGATATCCAGCATCTGGATAAGCAACTGGCGGTTCCGTTCAAAAAACTTGCTGTCGATGCCTCCCACCGACAGAGCTCGAAGCGGTTTTCCTTCTGCCAATCCCGGCGATAAGAGGAGCGCGACCTTGGCTGACTGAATAACTTCGTTTTCAGGCTTGTCTAACACTAGACGGCGTTTTCGGATTAGTAAGCGATGAAAACGCTCATCAACTGCCGGTACTAAGCGACACAGAGTCTGGTATTCGCCGCGAACCTCGTTGTTATTTGATGCGTTAATCCATTCCGTTGGCGAGCTCAGAATCCAAAATTCTGGAATCTGGACGTCCTCACTGGCACTACGAAATTTTTTGGGACTCCAGTCGACCCGTCCTACCGTCACATTGCGCCACTGATTTAAGTGCTTGCGAACTCTTTCCAGATCCTCGGATATAACACGCGCAGAAGGTTTGCCAATTGGAATTCTGAGTGGCCAGCTATCTGGATGCAGCAGGCGTTGCTCTCGTATATCTGCATTTTGCCATTGCCTGGCTAGCTTGAGTGCCAGATCAGTCGGGGATTTCATGAGGCTTCCGTGTCATTTTCTCTGCGTGAGCTTCTAGTTCTTCCCAGCTCAGCGATGTCAGGGTAGCTCGCACGTCTTTGCGGTGGACTAGAATTGCCGAACGGGTGTGGTCTCTCAGCAATCTCATTTCTTTGTTTGGAGTTACAAACAGAGGGTGCAATCCAAACTCGTTAAGTGCGGAGATGATGCGGCCAGCGACTGCGTGAGAGCTTTTCGAGAAAGCCTCATCAAGAACAATGGTGCCAAACAGCGGCTGTGTGGCTCCATCAGGGCAGAGCGCATAACTCAGCGAAGCCGTCAGGATATAGCTGGCGATGATTTCTTTCTCGCCACCGCTTCCGCCTTGGGAGCCGGTTCTGGTTTCGATGACCACTGCCGTTTCCCTATCAATTACCGAAACTGCAAATTGCAGCCGGTAGCGAGGGTCGAGTAGGGCGCGGGCACCGACTGTCCGTTTGTTGTCACTGGCATCTCGCAGCAGCTTCACCATGTTTTCTAGGGCCCGGAAATGGCTTTCGCCCTGATCGTCCTTCAGGGCATCCGCCCGTCGTTGACGCTGCGCCTGTTCAAGGGTTCGCAGGGATTCATGAGTGACCCGTCTGGGTTCGAGCTTGAGGTAGCGGCCCGGCTGGAAGTCGACTCGCCGTAAGGTCAAGTTCAGGTCCGCGATGCGCTCCTCAATAACGGACACCTCGTTCTGTATGTGAGCCAGAAGCTGGTTCACGCCCTGATCTGACGAATGATTCAGGTAGTTCAGGAAACGCTCCAGTTTTTCGGGTAATGCCTCCTCCTCAAGAATCCGCAGGCGTTCGAGGTATTCCGGTATATCGCGAATATTGCTACCGGTTTCCGCAAGCGCGCCGGTGTCGATAATCTTGGCTTTCTCCATCTGCTGGGTCAGATTCAGTTCGTACCCGCTCACCTGTTTTGACAAGGTCTTGATCTGATCATCGAGATCAACGGCTTGATTTCGTTCTAGCCGGTCCAGTTTGTCGTGTTGGCCAGCCGCTGGCGGAATGAAGTGCCTGTCAGCCAGGGTTTTCTGCTCATCGGTCAGTCCTTCGCCAATTCGTTCCAGCATCTCGGCAAGACGCTCAGTGGCATGGGCACGTTGAGTGCCCAAGATTCCTTGTTTAGTGCGTTCGTCAGACAGCTGTTCCTGCGTACCCGTTAACTCGTTGTCGACTTCTTCGAACTGCTTACGGGCTTTCTCCACATCAGACTCAGGAGCGGTAAGGGATTGAAGTCGCTCCTGAAGTTCATTCAGTTCAGATTGAGCACCCGGAAGATCAATCTGCTCGAAATTGATATCCAGAAGGCTGCTATGAAGCTGATGCGCTGTTCGGGTTTCGGTCAGCGCCTTACGCGCCGATTCCAGATCCGCCAGAGCCTGATCAGACTTCAACTGGGTCGCCGAGAGTTCTTCATCTAAAGCTGCTAACCGGTCCCGGTTGTCAAAACCGGTCATCCAGCCTTTATCCAGTCGCTGGTTATCCCGCTTCTCGAAGAAGCCCCGCCTGCCAGACATCAGCCCTTGCCTGGTCATGCCATGAGGTGTTTCACGAAGTGCCTCCGGTGACTCGACGCAGTGGCGGTCGATACCAGCCAGCAGTTTCTTCAGAGCCTCACGGTGGGGATGTTCTTTGAAATTCAGCTTACGGGTGAAGCCGTCTTCCATGAACTGGGCTTTGCTCTGCGGCACTTCCGCCTCAAGCAATCGAACGTGGAGGCGGTTATCACGAAGGTTTACCCAGTCCAAAGCAGTCTTCATGGCTGCAGGTGGCACCAAAAGCCTCAAACGGTGACCTCCGATGGCTCGCTCTATAGCACCGCGCCAGGCATTTTCTTCTTTTTTTACCTCCACCAGTTCTGCAACAAACGGTAGGCTTTCCTCGTCAAGGTTCAGGGCTGACGCCAGTTCGCTGCGGAACTCCTGAAAATGTCCGTCTATATTCGATTTCGGGCGAGCCTTAATGCGCCCAACTTCATCCTTGAGCTCAGCTATCGCATCTTCGAATTTGCTGTAGTTTACACCCAGGCTCAGGACCCTTTGATCCTGGTCCTCCTGGAGTGCTGAAAGCTTCTGCTGTTTTTCTTTGCACGCCTGTTGATTGGAGAGCAGTGCTGAAGCTGCGAGCGTCTCGTCTAAGCCAAGCCTCCTTGTTAGCGTACGATAATCGCCAGAATGCTTTTCGCGTTCCCTGACCCACCGTTTTTGCTGGGAGATCTGCTCTTTTAGCTGCTCAATACTGGCGCCGCCGGCCTGGAGGTAGATGTCATTGAGCGTGTTCGCCTTATTCTTGAGCGTTGAGGCCACATCGTCCAGGGCTGCAATGGTCTCGTTGGACACCTTGATCTGTCCCTCAAGCTCACGGATTTGGTCGGTCCACAGTTGATAGCCGACCAGTGCATACCAGATCGGCAGTATGTCTTTGAGTGTTTGATTTTGACTCAATGCTTCCTTTGCAGCCTGATGTTTTTCGTAAGTCTCGGAGATAGGAAGCAGTGATTGGTACTGTCGGCGAGCAGTCTCCAACTCCTCGTGGATGGTTGCCAGGTCATCGAACTCGCTGGCCACTTCTGCTGCGCGTTCAAAGGCGGAGTGATCATCGAGAACCAGTTCCCGGAATATCTCATCAATGCTGTTGAGCTGTTTGAGCCCGGCTGCTCGGTTGAGCAGGGTAAAGGCGTTTTCACCCACTTCGAAAAAACGTCTTACCTGCGAAAGGTATGCCTTTTTGCTGTCGTTGATCTGTATGCCGGAAGCGTCTCGGGCATATTGCTTCAGTTCTCGTGCGCCACCCTCATGATGGATAGCTAACCAGTCATCCAGACCCTGGCCGTCCTGCTCCGAGAACAGCCATAGACGTTTCAGGTCGCCAACTGAAGAACTGCTGCCGTCGACCCAGAATATCGCTCCGATTCGAACGGTTTTATTGCCATTATGAAATCGGGCGCTGACAGCGGTGATTGTCTTGCCAGGCCGGGCAACGTGACTGTTGTCTCCGGAATTATTTCCAGCGCCTGAAACACCACGGATGTAAGACATCAGGTCCCGGTCACTCTCATGGCCGCCAGTAGATGCGAGATTATATCTCGGCTGGTGGGTAAGGAGTGTCATCAGTGCATCGACCAGTGTTGTTTTTCCGCTTCCCGTTGGGCCAATAATTGCAGTGCCTCTGGAATCAATCTCCGCGCAATGGCGCCCTCCGAAAGGTCCCCAGTTATAAAGGTCCAGATGCGTAAGGATGAATGCTGAAGAGGGAAGGATCTCCGAGGTAAAGAGGTCCTCTTGTGAGCGTGTCATGGTTGGTCCTCCTCAGTACCTGGGGGCTGGCCTGCCAGCTTTCGGAAGTGTTGCAGAAGGTTTTGCAGGTTTTCGGGATTGGCGAGATGAGTGATAATAGGTCGTATAATGATTTGGTCGTTGGCATCGATTTCCGAAACTATGCCATGGTTTTTCAAGCTTTCCAGCAGGTTGCGCAATCGCTTCTGGTCTCTTGCGTCGCTACCTGTGTCGCCCAGGTATAGGTGCAGCTGGGGTAACAGCTCATCCAATTCAATCGTAGCTTCGCCAGCTCCCAGCCCTGCCTCTTGCTCGTGGGCAATGAAGTGTTGGCGGAGAATGGCGATGAGCAGCGATTGCTCCAGATTCAGGCGCTGACGGCGCACTAGCGGGTGGGACCACTCATCATCTTCCTCTGCGAACAGCTGAGTTGAAACAACCAGAAACGCCAGACCCCGTATGTCGTCAATCATCAGGCGTAGGTCCAGGGGTTCCAGAATCTGGTCGATCGCCGAGGTTTGGTTGATTGCAACCTGGTACAGATTGGGCTTGCGGTCCGCTTCTAGCAAACCGTATTTCAACAGTTCTTGTGTGGCTGTTTTCAGGTTCTTGGGCGTGTATCGGGAAGACTCCTCCTCGTTGGAAGTCGGCGTTTGATCCGGTTTGGACGGATCAGCATGAACGTCGGAATGTTCATCGTCTGAGGGCGTATCTTCTGTTTTGGCCGTCAAGCGGTCGAAAAAGTCGGACATGGCATTAAAGCTCCCAGTCGATGGACTGCACGGCATCTCGTGTCAGTGCCAGTTTCGGAACGTGAAAACGTAACTTATTGCCGGCAGCGTCGGTGACGTCAACGGCTTCCCGGTCTTCGGAAATGGCCACTTCGGCTTCACGAGCCATGCTCAGCCAGAGCGCGAGGGTTTCCAGGTCATGAGTGGGCGGAAGGTGACTGGCAAGGTTGGCAATCGTCATGGGCTCATTGGTTACCGAAAGCAATTCAACGGTGTCCCGGAACAGGGCTTCCCGGTCTAGGCCATCGAATGCGCGCCAGAACTCCGCATCGACATCCTCGAGATCTACGCTCTGTTCAGCGAGCTCCAGATCATTGGATGCTTCCTCGGTTGTGGATTTGAATCTTAACCGTTCCACCAGGGGTAAGCTGGGCACCGCCACGGCCATCGGGGGTAGGGGAGCTTCACTTTTACGCACTTTGTGACTCGACCAGTCGATTTGCAGTGCTGTATTGAGTATGCCGTTCAACAACTCTCCAACCCTGTGGTTCTCTGCAGCCAGGCCTGTCTTCAAAAAGCCTTTAACGTCACGCTCACTTCTCGCACGGGCTTTGATAACCGACGCCGACTCCTGAACCAGACGGATCACCAGCCAGCGAAGGTCGTCCTGTTGCTGCCTGGTCAGTGCCTGCCGGGTCGAGGGATGACGTAATATCGTTCGCAGCCGGTGTTTCATGTTGTCCAGTTCCGTTGATCGACCCAACTGCTCGTGAAACCCATGGAAGACCTTTCCCTCGGATGTTTCCAACAAGCTGTCGTGCCCATCCAGCAGCCGATCCACTATTTCCCCGCGATGGTGCTGTTCGCTGACTATGGATTGTCGCAAGCGCCGATCTGCATCCCGGTATGAATCTTCGACTCTCCGGAAGTCTGCCCGCAAGCTGGTTGCAAGGTTAAATACCTCCCGTATCCCTTCGGCGGCTTCAGCGCCTTCCAGGACCTTGAATCGACCCGCTTCAACGTCCGCCAGTTCTGTTTCAAGATCCTTTATCTTTCTTCGAATTTGATCGGCGCGGCTCTGTGCGTCGGGATTCAGGCGGGTTTCCAGGCTTTCAATCTCGCGCTGCACGGTGGCAAGGCGGGAGGCGGTGGATGTCATGATTCGATCATCCAGGCTCTCTACGAAGGCGAGGGCCTTTTGCAGCGCATCGGTAGCTATAAGTCTTCCTTCACGTTCAACGATTAATCCGCGTCGAATCCAGGCCCTTAGCTCCCGCCGGGCGTCGCCCGAAGGATCGTCAGTCTGTAGTTTGAACTCATCATTGTTGGCGTGTTCAGTGAGGATCTCCGTCAGCATCTGCTGCGCATCCTCGAACAGAATCTCGTCTCGATTCTGTTCCATCAGAGCCTGGAGGCAGCTCAGTACAAGCGGCCCTCTGATAGCAGAGAGTAGCTTCCAGGCTGGATGGTGATGTCGGGAGACAAGATAGGCCTGGGTTCGGATGTGGGTATTTTTTTTCATGGCAGCATCCTGCAGTTACCCGATAACATGCCAGGTAGCGGTTGTTTCCTCATATTCTGCCCGGCCGACAGCCACCAACGAGTGAAGCCCCTCCTCGACGGCCTTTCTCGGTTTCCGCTTGAAAAGCTCTGACAGGCTTTCTGTAGTATGCGGCCGTTCTGAAAGTACTTCACGCAGCACCCGAAGCTGCTCCGGCATGGCCTTCGGAAGTGCCATTTTTACCTTGGTGCTGGCAACTTCTGGCTTGGTTGCGGGCTGATCTTTTGGTGTAAGTTCAGCACTTGCTTGTACAGCGTCCGGTGCCTGGTATTCGGGGCGTAACCACCGGATACGGCCCTGAGCCTCCTCTTGGGCTCGTTGTTGATTGAGCTCCACCAGACGCAGTAAAAGCTCTTCTTCAGCTTTGCTTTGGCTGGCAGTTTTGTCGGGTAAGGGTGTGGTTGCCCCGGGTTTGCCGACAATCTCCTGTGCAAGATCCTGCCAGCCATAGGCTTCAAAAACAGCCATGTCCAGCGCGTCGTGATCCTGAAGCAGCGTGCTGACGAGTCCTTGCTGGTTGATGGCCTTTTCCTTGTCGGTCAGTTCTTTGCCGGCCCGAAGCTTTTCCATCACGTTATAGATTCCGGTTAAGGTTAGCCCGGGGTGGGCGGCTTGCTGAGTTTTTCGGTGTAAATCGATACGCTCTGCAATGCTTCCTATTTTCTGGACGAAATCCGCCGACAGCTCGGGAAAAGGGAATGCTTCAAAGCAGCGAGTTTTGACGTACACGGGATCATTCCCAACTCCGAGACGGCTTCCAGTTCCGAACGACCATAAAACGTGTAAGCGACTTGCTAATATCCCCAAGTGGGAAGCACTTTCCAGTGCTATGTTGATTAGCTTGTTGTCTGGGAGTATGTCATCGTTCAGGAACGTGAACAGCCTGTGCTTAGTCGTCTCTACAGTGGAAATGTATCGTGAGACACCGAGTGACATGGCGCGCCAGTCTTTGCGAGGTTCTCCGAATATCCACCAGTTATCGCGGTAAGTTGCACGCTTATTTTGGTCTCTTTCTGGTTTTACGCGTTCTAAAACCCATTGATATGCTGCTGGGAATCGTTTCCGTGCCTCGCCTAGTTCCAGGCCAAAAAAATCAATGACCATGACGCCACGAGGCATTTGCGTGAGGTCTCGACCGTTCCTGTATTCCCGGATGACTTTATCAACACCTTCGATAGAACCTAACCCTAGCTCCCTGGCTTCTTCCGGCGACACAATGAAGCCAGAACCATGCAGCTTCACGCCTGGTGAGCTGATTCCCTCATTTGCCCTTAATGTCTCAACGCTTGACAGATTGGCACCAACATTCAGATCAGGATGAAGTCGTCCAGTTCTGGCGCTTAGCTGAACCTCTCTTGCTTCTCGGTCTTCGTTCGCGGTTTCTTTGATAACTTGCCGCAACTGTCCGGACTTTTCGCCTGCTGCGCCTACTGTCATCGCAATTCTTACCGCTGCACCATCATTCACGTCCACCCATGGGTGATCCGGCACCGCAAATACCAGGGAAAGCGGTTTTTTTGAATCGTTCAGGTGGGGTTCTAATACTCGGCGGTTGAAGGTTTGCCGAAGGCTGTTAGTGGTTATAAAGCCAAATCGCTGAATATGGCCGTGGCGTACCTTTTCAGCCGCAATGTGCCACCAGTACATCACGAAATCGGCAGAATCCGGAACGGTGCCCTTGAATACAGCGCGGACTGCGTCGACATACCCGTCGCCCAAAGATCGACGCATGGTTGAGGCACCAATAAAGGGTGGGTTGCCAATGATGTAGTCCGTAGACGGCCATTGAGCCTGCCTGGGGCTGTGGTAGCGATAAACGACCTCGCGCCCCGATTCGTCTGGAACCAGCCTGGCTGTGGCAGGGCTGATCTTCATGCTGATGCCGTCCCAGATGGTGATAGGCTTGCCGGCGGCATCGGTTTCGGGAACTCTATCGTCGTATTCGATTAGCGCATCGCGGTTCTCGATGTTCTTGAAGTCACGGAGAATGGGTTCTGGTAGGTCGAGGCGATCATTAAGTCGGAAGTGCCACTGCAGATACCCGATCCAGAGCACCAGCTCTGCAATAGCTGCGGCCCGGGGGTTTATTTCAAGCCCCAGGAACTGGTGAGGGTCTACGGTAAGCCCCTCGGTTTCGAGCACGCCCTGACCCTGGCTGCGCTCAGCAATAAACGCCAACACCTCTCCCTCCAGGCGTTTCATGTGTTCCAGCGCCACGTAAAGGAAGTTGCCAGAGCCGCAGGCCGGGTCCAAGACCCGGGTTTCGCACAATTGGTAGTGGAATTTCTTGACCTCTTGGAGGGCTTTGTCTGGCTTGTCCTGACGGAGCAATGTCTCGGCTGCAGCACGGACATCACCCCATTGCTCCCGCAATGGTTCAATTAAGGTAGGTAGTACAAGGCGCTCAACATAAGCCCGGGGCGTATAGTGAGCACCCAGCTTATGACGTTCCCTGGGGTCAAGGGCTCGTTCAAGCAATGTGCCGAATATAGCGGGTTCTACAAAGCGCCAATCCGCTTTGGCAGCGTCGATGAGCAGTTGAATCTGCTCCGCTGTGAGTGGGATTGGGTCGATTCCCTTAAATAACCCCCCATTAAAACGCTTAATATCCTGCATCAAGCGAGGGTCGTAGCCCCCTGTGTTCATGTTGTCCCATAGCGCTTTTACCGCTTGAGAGAAGGCCGCCGGGTTCCGGTCCTTGACTTCGACAAGCAAGTCCTGAAAAGAGGAGCGTGGCAGTAGTTCAACGTCTTCCGCGAACATGGTGAAAAGACAACGCTTGAGGAAATTGGCAACGCGCTCGACTGCAAACCCGCTTTGCTCAAGGGATTTTGCCAGATTGGCCAGCGTGGTGCTTACCTGCCGGGTAACTCGGGCAGCATGTTTGCTGGGGTCGAGACTTTCGGGGTCAAGCCACAACCGACGTAACCGGTCCTGGACCTCGGGGCGATGAAGATCGTCCAGGCGTATTTCATGGTGACGGGGATCGGGAAAGGCGACGTAGTTCCCGCCGGTGCGAGTGAACTCAGAGTATGTGTAGATTGCGTTGCCAACGTCTACCACAACGACGAACGGAGGTCTGCCATGCTCTACTTCGTCTTGAGGCAAACCTCGCACATAACGCTCTGCCTGGCTGACTGCAGCATTAATAGCATTCTGGTGGCTGCGAGACGCAAGTTCTTTGCCGGTCTGCTTGCCTTCGAGGACAAAGCAGTCACGCCGATACAGGTCTATGTAGCGTTTTTCCGTGGTCGAGTCAGCGCGCTGAGGTGCGATGAAGCGCTCGAAGACATAGGCGTTCTGTCCAGAGTCACCATCTCCCGGCTCAGGGCGCGGAAGGCCCAGCAGGTCACAAAGATCCCGCATAAACGACTGGAAGTTTGAGCGTTCACTTCCAGTGTTGTTTTTCCAGCGTTTGAGGAAATCTTCTACATCGGAAGGGGATGCTACAGCCTCCAAGCTAACCACTCCTTAGCAAAGCAACTTTATTTAAAGGACATCCTACCTGTTTTTTAGGTAAGTAGCCGAAGTCGTCATATCGTGAATAGGGAATAACGATCGGGTAGTGCCCGGTCATTTTCCTGTGCCCATGGAAGGTTGTGCCCAGAAACGACCAAGGGTCGACCAGCTCTCAAGCTAAACATGGCCTTCGAAATGTCGGGCACCGTTTAGGCACCATTTGGGCACAGACAGATAACAACGTAAAAACTGGAGGGTGTGCCGTGAAAGGCTAAAGGTCAAGAGTTTGTGGCTGGTAAAGCGATGGAGGAAATTCGATTTTTAGATTGCCGATTCAGGATGGAATTCTTTAGGTTGTTGAAAATATAGGCTTAATGGCCCGCCCGAGAGGATTCGAACCTCTGACCTCCGCCTCCGGAGGGCGGCGCTCTATCCAGCTGAGCTACGGGCGGTTTTCAACAAAGTTGGCATGTTTGACCGTTGCCTTCGGTTCCGGATTTTTTCTCTGACCCTTGCCTCCGGAGGGCAGCGCTCTATCCAGCTGAGCTACGGGCGGGTATCGGAATCAATGCGATGGCATCAATTTCGAGTGCGCAATCTTACGTGTGATGGGGTGTCCTGTCCAGCCCTC
>JAWWAT010000004.1:0-26745 GCA_033721635.1 Marinobacter sp.
ACCACTTTCTCAATGCCCGTTACGGCAATATGCACCGGCGGCGCCGTGGTACTCATGCGACCGTTGCCTTCGTTTTCCACCAGCAGCAGGGTGCCGGTTTCGGCAATGGCGAAGTTCACTCCGGAGACACCCACATCCGCGTCCATGAATTTCCGGCGCAGGGTCCGCCGGCCGATCTGGATCAACTGATTGACGTCTTCGGTCTCCGGCTCGCCCAATTTGTCGTGAAAGAGCTTTGACACCTGCCGGGCGTTCTTGTGAATCGCCGGCATGATGATGTGGGACGGCTTTTCGTTATCGAGCTGGACAATGTACTCCCCCATGTCGGATTCCAGGCATTCGATGCCCCGCTCCGCCAGGTAATCGTTCATCTCCATCTCTTCGCTGACCATGGACTTGCCTTTGACCACCTGGCGGCCCTTTCGGCCTTCAATAATGCCGTGCACGAGGTCGTTGGCTTCCTCGACAGTCTCCGCCCAGTGGACCTTGACGCCGTTTTCCGTGAGCTTCTGTTCCAACTGCTCAAGCAGGTCCGGCAGCCGCGACAGCGCCCCGGCCTTGAGCCGGTTACCCAGTTCCCGCAGCCCTTCACGTTCGTCGGCGTCCGGAAAGGCGTTAGCACGCTTGGTCATCAGCGAATCCATGGCCACCCGGAAATTGTTGCGCAGCTGCCCGTCCGCCAGGGCTTCTTCCGCTCGGCCCCGGAAATCCGGGGCCAGTTCGGTTACCGGAATACGCTGGCTCATGCCACCTCCCCTTTGCTGGCACCATTGACTCGTTCCCACAGGAAACTGGCCAGATGCCGGCCGCGGAAACTCTCCCGCTGCTTTTCCAGGGAACCGTTGATGTTCATCAGACAGCCGCCATCGGCGGTGACCACCTCAACCGCGCCCGAGTCCATGAGGGATCGGGTCTTGTCCTGGACCATGGCTCCTGACACTTCCGGCATCCGCACCGAGAAGGTACCGCCGAACCCGCAGCATTCGCTTTCATGGTCATGATCGACACGCTCGACCCGCTCAAACTGTTGCAACAGTTCCCGGGCGTGCAGGTGAGTGTTCATTTCCCGGCGGGCTGAACAGGACGTATGCAGGGCGATTTTGCTGGGCTCGCCCCGGTCTGACAGTTGTACCTTGCAGACTTTCAGCAGGAATTCGGTCAGTTCGAAGGTGCGCTCTGCCAGCGCTTCTACCCGTTCGAGCGTGTCGGGCTCGTCGGCAAACAACACCCGGT
The DNA here is from genome assembly GCA_033721635.1 of Marinobacter sp. Taxonomy (GTDB): domain Bacteria; phylum Pseudomonadota; class Gammaproteobacteria; order Pseudomonadales; family Oleiphilaceae; genus Marinobacter. The sequence goes on from JAWWAT010000004.1 coordinate 1,234, forward strand.
AATGATGCCGGAACATGCCGGCACAGGAGCCGGACGGGACCACCACTGGCAGACCCGATCGATCAAGGATATCCAGCTGGGCGCGCGCCACGGCTTTGGCCTCATCCCGGTAGCCCGAGGTCCAGGCGGGTTGCCCGCAGCAACTCTGCTCCTGGGGGAAATGCACGCGAACACCTTCCCGTTCCAGCAGGCGGATGGCGTCCAGGCCGGCTTCCGGGAAGAACAGATCCACCACGCAGGTGCCGAAGAGGGCGACGGCTTCGGGCTTTTCCGGGTAGTGCCTTTCGGGTTCCCGCTCAGGGGCGACGCGGGTTGCGTTGGGCGCGGCATCGTAAAACAGGTCGCTCATAGGCTGGTGCCTCAATACACTCTCAAACTAACCAACTTATAAATTGGTATTACCAATTGACATTAACATTTCACCAAAGTATGGGAAAAAGACCGCCAATGTCAAAGTTTTTTGATATAAAAAGCGCACTTTGAAGCTGTTTTTCAGGCTCGCACTTGGCCCAGAGCAACACTTGTGATATTGGTATTACCAATAAATTTCTGACACGAGAGCACTAGGAATGGCCATCGGACACATTGCGCCGAAAAGACTCGCAGACACCATCGTTGAGCAGCTGGAGACCATGATTCTGGAGGGGACCCTGCAACCGGGCGAGCGACTGCCACCAGAACGAGTGTTGTCGGAGCAATTCGGGGTCTCAAGGCCCTCGCTGCGCGAGGCCATTCAGCGACTCACTGCCAGGGGCTTGCTGGTGAGCCGACAGGGCGGCGGCAACTATGTGACGGAATCTCTCGGTGGCAGCTTCAGCGACCCGCTGATCCCCTTGCTGGAGAACCGCCCGGACGCACAGCGGGACCTGCTGGAATTCCGGCGCACCCTGGAAGCGGACTGCGCCTACTACGCGGCTTTGCGGGCCACCGAGGTGGACCGAGCCCATTTGAAAACCGCCTACGAGACGCTACAAGCTTGCTACAGCACCGATAAAGAGCGGGATCTGGAAGCCGAGGGCGCGGCGGACGCACGCTTTCACCTGGCCATTGCCGAAGCCAGTCACAACGTGATTCTGCTGCACACCATTCGCAACCTGTTCAACATGCTCAAGAGCAATGTGGTGACCAATATCGGCGGCATGTACCGGAGGGAGGCGGAAACCCGGCAGGGGTTGGTTGAGCAGCATCGAACGCTGTACGAGGCAATCATCGAAGGCCGGGCGGACGACGCCCGGGAACTGGCGGGCAAGCACATTCTGTACGTTCAGAAGGTTCTTTCGGAACGAAGCGAGAATAACCGTCGACTGGAGCGGTCCCTTCGGCGGGACCAACTGGCGCGAACCTGAACAGGTTCGCTCAAAGCATACGATTGATCTCTTTCCACAACCTGCGATAGGCATCGGCAGCCACGGAGCTGGGTGCCATCAGTTCAACCGGTGTGCCCTCCTCGCCCATTTTTTCCACCACACTGGCGTTCGGGATGATGGTTTTCAGGCCTTTGGGCAGAATCTCATCCTGGGCGTTGATCAGCTCCCGATGCAGTCCTTTCCGGCGATCCGCCATGGAGTAGAACGGGTGTAGCTTGCCCGGCTTCAGCTTCTTGTCCCTGGCAAACTCCAGCAACTGCTGCCAGCTGTTCAGGGACAGCCAGGTGGGAATTACCGGCACAAAAACCTCGTCCGCCGCTTTCAGCACCTGTTCGGAAAGCCGGGACAGCGAAGGCGGGCAATCCAGCACCACCAGGCTGGTTTCTTCGGACAGAGGCGCCAGCCACTGCTTGATCAGGTTGCTGCCATCCTCCTGGTCCAGTTTCACATCGAGGTTGCGGAAACTGGTGTGGGAAGGGATGAAATCCAGGTTTTCATAGTCGCTCTCGTGAATGAACTCGGCGATGGGCGTCTTACCCTTGAGCAGGTGCGACAACTTGTGCCCTTTTATCTTGTCGGCACCGGCCAGATACCAGCTGGATGCGCCCTGGGGGTCCAGATCCCACAACAGCGTCGAATACCCGGCCCGACTCGCCAGATAGGCAATATTCACGGCAGCGGCGGTTTTGCCAACACCGCCCTTCAGACTGTAAAACGCAATGGTCCTCATCCTGTCAGATCCTTTTATCCAGGCATAAAAAAACCGGGGAAGTCCCCGGTTAAAGCATTCACACGATGCACAACACAATGCATGTCGTCCTGATGAGTTCTCAGGCTAAGCTTTTCCGGTGACAGTTTGATGACAGCCTTCTGGCCACCCTCAAAATTCCCGCATCCCTATTGACTCACTTTCTCCCAGACGGTCAGCTCGGAGAAGCTGTGCTGGAACTTGTTTCTCGTTTCCCTGAGGACAAACGGCAGGCTCCAGGGTTCGAACAACAGCCGGAAATGGGGCGCCAGCATCTCCTTGAGGCCGTCAAATGTCGAGAAATCCTCACCGTTCTTCTTGAACCCGCCAACCCAGTGTTCTTTCGGCGTATACTCTTCCAACCAGGTGTAGGGCGAGGCAATCACCAGAAGCCCGAGCTCGTTGATCCGCTCATGAATGGTCTCCAGAAACAGCGATGGCTGGTACAGCCGATCGATCAAGTTGCCCGCCAGCACCAGATCATACCCCGTGAACCGCGATGGCAGATCGCAGGCATCGCCCTGGTGAAAGGCCACACGGTCAGCAGCCTCCTCCAGCCCGAGGGACGCGAGGCTCTGATCCTGAAAGGTTACCAGCTCGCCCTCTTCCGGACGGGCATAACGCACGCGTTTTTCCCGGGCCACTTCCTGGCATTTGTTGACGAACGTGTTGGAAAAATCGATGCCGTCCACGTGTCGGAAATGCCGGGCCAACTCAAAGCTGGTGCGGCCAACGGCGCAGCCAATATCCAGCGCACGATCCAGAGGCCGCCCATCCATGGCATGCATGGCGGCATCCGCCAACGCCTTGGGAAAGTTGGCCTCACCATGCCACCGTTCGCCAAAGTGAAACTCCAGGTATTGGGCGAGGGTGGTGTCGTTTTCGTAGTACGCGGCTTGCTGCAATGGAATGCTCCTACCCTGAATGGTTCAACGGTTATCCCTAGCGTAACAGGAAGTTGCCAATACCCTGATCAATAACCCTCTCTTCCGAGCGGTCCTTGAGCGGCACACCGGAAACCTGCTGTCGGCGGGCTTCCCTGAGCAGATACATCAGTCGCCGGCTCGCCTCTTCGACCGGCAACCCCGCAGCACGGATATTCGATATGCAATTTCGGCTGGCATCGGTCAGTCCTGAGCGTGGCTGCCAGGTCAGGTAAAGCCCCAGGCTGTCCGGAGAACTCAGGCCCGGGCGTTCGCCTATCAGCACCACCACGCAGCGGGCATTGAGGCGGAGGCCAACATCGTCGCCAATCGCTACCCGTCCCTGAGAGACAAGGGTAAGAGGCGCCAGTTCCCACGGCTGATCATCAGCCTCAAGATTCTCCAGCAGCGCCTCGAGAAATCCAACGGCGTTTTCCTGCACGCCAAAAGAGGACAGGCCGTCTGCAACCACCAGAGCAAGGTCCACGGGTGAATCACCGGTGTGGCCCAGTCGGTCCAGAGCCTCACAGGATTTCTGGCTGAGCCTGCGGCCGAGATCCGGGCGTTGCAGGTAGGTTATCCGGTCGCTGGCCTGACTTTGCAGATGAACCGGCTCATGGGGCAGTAACGCTTTTCTCCGCCCGTTCAGTTCCGCCAGGTCCTTCATCAACGCCGAGGTATCCAGTGGAAGATGGACCGCATCCCTCGCTTGGGCATGAGCGAGCTGAAACGCCAGCATCTCATGAGTGGGCAGGCTGATGCCGGCCCGGCCAAGCCCAATCCGGGCATCGGTCCAGGCCGAGAGCCGGCGCCAGGGGTTGGCCGTTACAACAGGCTTGCTCCCCGTCATGACCGCCCTCCAGGCAAACTGGCCAGGCTTTCACGGAAGGCTTCCGGTAATCCGTCTGCGGGCACCTTGCCTTTGCCGTCCTGGAAAATCTGCATGCGGGTGAGCCACTGTTCAAATTCAGGCGCCGGCCGTTTGTCGAGCACCCGGCGCAGGTACAGGGCATCGTGAAACGAGGTGGTCTGATAATTCAGCATGATGTCATCCGAGCCGGGTATACCCATGATGAAGTTACAGCCGGCCACGCCCAATAGGGTCAGCAGGTTGTCCATGTCGTTCTGATCGGCCTCGGCATGATTGGTGTAGCAGATGTCACAGCCCATGGGGAGCCCCAGCAACTTGCCACAAAAATGATCTTCCAGCCCGGCCCGGGTGATCTCCTTGCCGTCAAACAGGTATTCCGGGCCAATAAACCCGACCACCGTGTTCACCAGAAGCGGCTCGAACTTGCGGGCCACGGCGTACGCCCGGGCCTCGCAGGTCTGCTGGTCCACACCGTGATGGGCATCAGCGGACAGCGCACTGCCCTGGCCAGTCTCGAAATACATCACATTGTTGCCCACGGTGCCTCGTTTCAGCGAGAGCGCCGCATCCCGGGCCTCGGCCAGAGTCGCCAGATCAAATCCGAAGCTCCGGTTAGTCGCCTCGGTACCGCCTATGGACTGGAACACCAGGTCCACCGGCGCCTTCTGTTCGATAGCTTCCAGAGTGTTGGTGACATGGGTGAGCACACAGGACTGGGTGGGAATCTCGTACTTTCGGATCACCTCATCCATCAGCTGCAACAGGCGGACACTCTGGGCCACGTTGTCTGTGGCAGGGTTGATCCCGATCACCGCATCGCCGCTTCCATACAGCAAACCGTCCAGGATGCTCGCGGCTATGCCGGTGATATCGTCGGTTGGATGGTTGGGCTGCAGACGGGTCGACATTCTGCCTGGCAGACCTATGGTGTTACGGAAGGCGGTCTGGACCCGGCATTTGGCCGCAACCAGGATCAGGTCCTGGTTGCGCATGATTTTGGACACAGCCGCGGCCATCTCCGGCGTAACGCCGGCACGGATGCTCGCGAGCATCTCCGGCGTGGCAAGGTCGCTGAGCAGCCAGTTACGAAAATCGCCCACGGTCAGGTGGGCCACGGGTTCAAAGGCCCCGACATCGTGATCGTCAAGAATCAACCGGGTGACTTCATCCTGTTCGTAAGGAACAACCGCTTCGCTCAGAAACGTCTTCAGGGGCAGATCCGCGAGTGCCATCTGGGCGACCACCCTTTCCTCGGCGGTATGGGCGATCACACCGGCCAGTCGGTCACCGGAGCGTGCGGGCGTTGCCTTCGCCATTAACTCTGCCAGCGTTGCAAACTGCCATCGCCGGTTTCCCAGACTGTACCGATACATTGCTCTCTCCCTGAGGTTCACTCTTCTACTATCTTAGGTGAATATCACCCAGACAGATCAATGGCAGGATAGAGCAATGACCGAAGAAGCGGTTCTGACCAGCGCAAACGACGGTATTTTCACAATCACACTTAACCGGCCCGACAAGCGCAATGCCGTGGATGGGCCGACCGCGGACGCCCTGCGCAGGGCGTTCACCGAGTTTGAAGAGAGCGATGTCCTGAAAGTAGCGATACTCTGTGGTGCGGGCGGCAATTTCTGCGCCGGCGCCGATCTGGAAGCGATTGGCGATGAACAGCGGCGCAACCGGATTGATCCCCACGGCACCGGTCACGGCCCCATGGGCCCTACGCGCATGCACTTTTCCAAACCGGTCATTGCGGCTGTTTCAGGGTACGCCGTGGCCGGAGGCCTGGAACTGGCATTGATGTGCGACCTGCGAGTGGTAGATGCGTCTGCGGTGTTTGGTGTGTTCTGTCGTCGCTGGGGCGTCCCCCTGATCGATGGCGGCACTGTTCGGTTGCCCCGTATTGTCGGCCATGGCCGGGCCATGGACATGATTCTCACCGGCCGCCCTGTCAATGCAGAAGAAGCCCTGGGAATGGGGCTGGCAAACCGGGTTGTTCCGGACGGGACAGCACTGCAGGCGGCGCAGGAACTGGCTGTAACCATTGCCGGATTTCCCCAGCAATGCCTTCGGGCAGACAGAGCGTCTGCCATTCATCAATGGGATCTGGACACAAAGGAAGCCCTGGAAGCCGAGGGCGCGGGGGGCTACCCGGTGGTTTTCGAGGAAGCCATCGCAGGGGCCCTGAAATTCAAAGAGGGTGCTGGCCGTCACGGCCAGTTCTGAGCAATGCCGAAAGCCAGTCGGTCAAATCGGGATACGAATCCAGATTCAGCACAAATTCCTGCCCACGGGCCGCGCAATCCAGGTAACACGAGGGCGACTTGAGCTGCCAGCGGTCCGGTTTGGTGTGATAGCTCAGAGGAGGACGATCCTCGCCCGGATAAAAAGCCGCAGGCAGGCGCCACCGGGTGGGCAGCCGGCTTTGCGGATCAGTCAGAACCAGCTCATCCCTCAGTTTCGGGAACACCCCGCTGCCCGGAAAGGCCTCCGCGCTGGTTGGCAACTGGCAGGCATGGGAAGACTCATAGAGCGTGTTGCCAGCGTCCGGTAAACCGTGGAAGTGGGGATGGTATCGGGCCCAGGGCAAGGCTTCAGGCGCCAGCTTATCAATGGCGTGGATCTGGCCAACGTGCAGCCAGCCCCAGATGGCATGGAACGGTCTTGACCCGGGCACAAACCGCCAGCGCCGTTTATACAATTCAGCGCGGCGGAAAACCCCGAAGAACAGGAATAGATCTCCAGGCTCAATGCCCTGATTGCGCAAATGCCCCTGGGCGGAGCCGGTCTGCCCCAATACCGGCCGCCAGCCTTCCTCCCGCGGGTAGGCATCAGCCACCAGATCCGGGTCCAGGTGAGCACCATGTCCTCCGCGAATTCTGCCTCCGGTGAGATTCCGGGCGATCTTGCCCAGCCTGCGTTTTTCGAAGAGGACATCGTCATAGCGGATTCGGGACTGGCGGTCCGGAATGGGCAACACACACAGGGAGTCATCCGGCAGAACCGGGCTGGGGCAGCCGCCGGCAGAAGAATCGAATCCCTTTCGGCTCAGAATCAGTCGCATGGCATCACTCGAAAAGCATGAAGGCTGAACGGGCCGTAAATGCTATCGTAGAGCAAACAAAAATGCGCGAATGTCTCTGACCGGAACCGCCAACACCATGAGAATTGTCTGCATCTCCGATACCCACAGCATGCACCGCCAGATTCAGGTGCCAGACGGCGATCTGCTGATTCACGCCGGCGACAGCCTGGGTGTCGGCACGCTGGACGAACTGGAAGATCTGGACCTGTGGTTCTCCGAGCTGCCACACCGTAACAAGATCCTGATTGCCGGCAACCACGACTGGTGTTTTCAGGACGAACCGGCCGAGGCCCGTGAATTGATTCGGCACGCCCATTACCTGCAGGACAGCCCATTGGAACTGGATGGCCTGAAATTCTGGGGCAGCCCCTGGACACCGGTGTTCTTCAACTGGGCGTTCAATCTGGAACGTGGCGACGCCATTGCCGAGCGCTGGAACCGCATCCCAGACGACACCGACGTATTGATCACCCATGGACCGCCAGCAGGCATTCTCGACCGAATCGAGTCACCCGCCGGAGTCGTCCACCCCGGCTGTGAGGCTCTGGCCGAGAGGATCGCCCGACTGTCACTGAAACTGCACATCTTTGGCCATATTCATGAGGGCCACGGCAAGGAACAGATCGGCGATTGCCTATGCGTCAACGCCAGCACCTGTAACGGCAGCTTCAAGCCATTGAATCCACCGATAGTGATCGATCTGTAGCTCCGAAGGCGGCTAATCTTGAAACCGGCACCTGCAGACACCATGTTTTCGAAGTCGCGAATCACACTTCTCCAACGGGAGCTCCATGCCTGACTGTCCTGATTACTCGCTGCTCGAACTTGCCTCCGTCCGCGAAGGCGACTCGGTAGGTACCACACTGGCCAACAGCGTGGCCTATGCCCAGCGTGCTGAACGGCTTGGCTTCAAGCGCTTCTGGCTGGCCGAGCATCACAACATGGAAGGCATCAGCAGCTCTGCCACCTCGGTGCTGATCGGGCATATTGCAGGAAAAACAGAGGCCATTCGGGTCGGTTCCGGCGGCGTCATGCTCCCGAACCACCCGCCATTGGTTATTGCCGAGCAGTTCGGCACACTGGAGAGCCTTTACCCGGGACGCATCGATCTTGGACTGGGCCGGGCCCCCGGTACTGACCCGGTAACCGCACGAGCCCTGCGGCGCGATGGTCTGGGCGCTGAACAGTTTCCGGAGGATGTCGCCCGGCTGCAGTCCCTGCTCGGGCCCCTGCAGCCAGGACAGCCAGTAAAAGCCATACCCGGCGCTGGCACCAACGTGCCACTCTGGCTGCTGGGTTCAAGTCTTTACAGCGCCCAGCTTGCCGCGATGCGAGGCCTGCCCTACGCCTTTGCCGGGCATTTCGCACCCCGACTGTATCGGGAAGCCCTGAGAGTCTATCGCGATAATTTCCAGCCTTCTGAACAGCTCAAAAAACCCTATGCCATGCTTGCCCTGCCAGCCGTTCCTGCCGACTCTGTGCAGGAAGCCGAGCACCTGGCCACGACCAGTTACCAGCGGATTCTCGCACTGTTCCGGGGCCAGCCGCTGTGGATGAAGCCGCCTGTGGACACCATGGACGGGCTCTGGAACGCTGGTGAAAAAGCCAGCGTGAAGGATTTTCTCGGGCTGCAGCTGCTGGGCGATGCTGAGGCTATCGGGCGGCAGCTGGCGCAGGTTCTCTCAGGCATTGAGGTTGAGGAGTTGATGTTCACGGTTGACATTTATGACCCGGAGACCCGCCGGCATGCACTCGACATCCTTGCAGAGACCAGGAAGGCCGGACAGGCCCGCTCTTAAAGCACAGATTCTATCGCTTCTATCAGCTCGGGATCCTCGGGGCGGACACGGCTTGGAAACGACTCCACCACCGCACCGGAACGGTCAATCACGTACTTGGTGAAATTCCAGCGCGGAGGCTGGCTCTGCTCATTGATGGCCCGAAACACCGGATTGGCCTCGGGTCCGGTGACCGCACCCGGGGCAATCATGGTGAAGGTCACGCCAAAGTTCTTGAAGCAGACTGTAGCCGCTTCGGCTTCCGTATCTGCCTCCTGCCGGAAATCGTCGCTGGCAAAGCCGACCACGACCAAACCATCCTTCGAGTATTGCTTGTGCAGAGCCTCAAGGCCCTCAAACTGGCCCGTGAAACCGCAGCGACTCGCGGTATTGACCACCAGCATCGGCTTGCCGGCAGCCAGGTCGCATAGATTGACAGTATCGGCGGAGTGCAGTTTGCGCTGTTCATGATCAAGAAACGCCGGACAGCTTTCCGCAAACGCCGAAGGAGCCCCCAGCAAGCCGGCAACCAATGCCGGGATCATCAGAATCTGCTTTAAATCTGTCATGGGTCCGTTGTCCCTCTTTGGTTCACGCTCATTTATACGTCCCGACCGGATCACTGGCTCAGCCAGCGGGGTGGACAGAACCGGCCCGTCTGGCCATCATCGTTGGAAAACAGCGTTTAGCACCGGAGCCGACTTCACGATGACCGACACCCCGATCCACGTCTTTCTTTCCCACGGTCTGGAAAGCGGACCCGGCAGCACCAAGGTCCAGGCCATGAAAGCCGAGGCCGAAACCTTCCCGAACATCAGGGCCCATGCGATCGACCACCGCAGCAGCAAGGATCCCGCTACCCGTTTGGCGCAGATGCGCGAAGCCATGACTCAATGCGGCGCCGATCCTGCACAGAGCATTCTGGCAGGCTCCAGTATGGGCGGCTGGGTGTGCGCCCAGACCAGTTCTGAGACGCCGGTTCGGGGTTGTTTCCTACTCGCGCCAGCCCTGGCCATGGGCAGATACCCCCAGTCCAGCCCGGCCATCCAGGCCCGCCACTGTCAGATCATTCACGGCTGGGATGACGACGTGGTGCCGGTCGCTCCCGTACTGGATCTGGCCCGCGATCAGGGCCTTCCGATTCTGGTCCTGCCCGATGGCCATCGGCTGGAAAACAGCCTGGACCGGGTAGTCAGTGAGTTCCGCGAATTTCTCCAAACCTGCCTTTCAGATATGAATCAACCGTGATTTCATGAACTTGCGAAACCCCTGAATCTTGCTTCGCTGAAATTATTGTTTTGGCCATTTTCTTGCGAAAACCACTTTGTTTTGCCAGTCTTTATTAATGTAACAATACATTTCGGTAAAAAAACGAACGGAGAAAACCCGATGAGCAGCATGAGCAAGTTCAAAAAACTGGCCGGAATTTCAGCGTTCGCGTTCGCTGCGATGTCCATGGCGAACTCTGTCAACGCCGCAAACTGGCGCTATGCGCATGAAGAGTATGAAGGCGACGTACAGGATGTGTTTGCCTACGACTTCAAGGAATACATCGAAGATAATTCAGACCACACCGTGCAGGTTTACCGGTTTGGTGAGCTGGGTGAGTCCGACGACATCATGGAGCAGACCCAGGCTGGCATCCTCAATTTCGTTAACCAGTCGCCCGGTTTTACCGGTTCCCTGATTCCTGAAGCCCAGATCTTCTTTATTCCCTACCTGATGCCGACCGACATGGAAACGGTTATCGAATTCTTCCGTACCAGTGAGGCGATCAACGAGGACTTCCCGAAGCTTTACGCTGAAAAGGGGCTGGAACTGTTGCAGATGTACCCGGAAGGCGAAATGGTTGTCACCGTTGACGAGCCGGTCACCGAGCCCGAGGATTTCAACAACAAGAAGATCCGGGTCATGACCAACCCGCTTCTGTCCGAGACTTACTCCGCCTTTGGTGCAACACCGACGCCGCTGCCCTGGGGTGAAGTATACGGTGCCCTGCAAACCAACATGATCCAGGGCCAGGAAAACCCCATTTTCTGGATCGAGTCCGGCGGTCTGTATGAAGTATCTCCGAACCTGGTCTTCACCAAGCACGGCTGGTTCACCACCGCCATGATGGCCAACAAGAACTTTTATGATGGCCTCGGTGATGAAGACCAAAAGCTGATTCAAGATGCCGCTGACTATGCCTTTGAAAAGATCATCGTGCACATCGACGGCCTCGCCGAAAAATCCCTGGCCAAGATCAAGGAAGCCAGCGATGAGGTCACCGTCACCCGTCTGACCGACGAGCAGATCGAAGCCTTCAAGGCCCGCGCGCCTCAGGTGGAAGAGAAGTTCATCGAGATGACTGGCGATAGCGGCAAAGAACTGCTGAACCAGTTCAAGGAAGACCTGAAAGAAGTTCAGAGCAACTGAACCTGAAGGAATCATTCCCGCCGGCCTATGCCGGCGGGAAGCTGTACTAACCCCGCCCCGCCGGGGACTTTCCTACCGGCCGGGAGCGACATTCTCTGGAGCAGACCCCATGTCCGAGAATTCCCCGGATCTAGAAGACGATACCGGCACCTACGAGTCCGGACTGCCCGGATTTCTGGGAACCATAGACGTTTTGATCAGTAAGATTGAAGCCGTGATGCTGGCGATGGGTGTCATTCTCATGGCGGTCAATACTTGCGTGAACGTCATCGCCCGCTTCGTTTTCGGCGAAGGCCTGTTCTTTTCAGGTGAGATCAACCGGATACTGATTATCCTCATTACTTTTGCCGGTATCGGATATGCAGCCCGTCATGGTCGACACATCCGAATGTCCGCAATTTATGATGCGTTGCCTGTCAAGGGCCGCAAGATTCTGATGATTGTCATCGCCCTGTTCACCTCGGTGGTGATGTTCTTCCTCTGCTATCACTCTTATGGATACATCGAGACCCTCTATAGCCGAGGGCGTATTCTCCCAGCCCTAGGCTTTGAGATCTGGTGGATCTATATCTGGGCTCCGGTGGGTTTTGCCATTACCGGCATCCAGTATTTCCTCACGGCGATCAAGAACCTCACCAGCAAGGACGTGTATCTCTCGACTGGCGTGGTAGATGGTTATGCGGATACCGAATCGGAAGTATGAACCTCGCAGCTGACGTTTAAGGAAGGATAGGAAATCATGGCGACTATAATGATGTTGGTCATGATCGGGTTGCTGCTGCTGGGCTTCCCGATGATGGTTCCACTGATCACCGGTGCAGTGATCGGCTTTGTAATGACGTTTGACGGCTTCGGCCAGATGGGGACTTTCGTCCAGCAGATGATGGGTGGTATCCGGCCCGCCTCACTGATCGCGGTCCCAATGTTTATCCTGGCGGCGGACATCATGACCCGGGGTCAATCCGCTGACCGACTGATCAACATGGTCATGGCCTTCATCGGCCACGTTAAAGGCGGCCTGGCGATCAGTACCGCCACCTCCTGCACCCTGTTCGGTGCGGTGTCAGGCTCTACCCAGGCAACGGTGGTTGCAGTGGGCTCGCCACTGCGGCCCAAATTGCTCAAAGCCGGCTACTCGGATCCGTTCTCGCTCGCGCTGATTATCAACTCCAGTGACATTGCCTTTCTGATACCCCCGAGTATCGGTTTCATCATCTACGGGGTTATCTCCGAGACGTCCATTGCCGAGCTGTTCATTGCCGGTATCGGGCCGGGCCTGATGATCCTGGTCATGTTTTCGATCTACTGCCTGATCTACGCTCGCGTCAATAACCTCCCCACCGAGGAGAAGTCCACCTGGCGTCAACGCGCGGTGGCCATGCGCGAGGCTTTGTGGCCGTTATTTTTCCCGGTGATTATTGTCGGCGGGATCTATGGGGGTATCTTCAGCCCCACCGAGGCCGCAGCGGTTTGCGTGCTCTACGCTTTCCTGCTGGAATTTGTGGTGTTCCGATCACTCAAGCTTGCTGACATCTATCGGATCGCCAAGTCCACAGGCTTGATCACCGCTGTGGTATTTATTCTGGTAGCCGTGGGCACCGGATTCTCCTGGATTATTTCCTTTGCCCAGATTCCCCAGTCTATTCTGGACGCAGTCGGAATCAGCGATATGGGCCCTGTAGGCGTAATGGTTACCATCTGTATCGCCTTCTTTATTGCGTGCATGTTCGTTGACCCGATTGTGGTTATCTTGGTGCTAACGCCGATCTTTGCCCCAGCCATCGAGGCCTCTGGCATCGACCCGGTACTGGTTGGTGTGCTTATCACCCTGCAGGTCGCCATCGGCTCGGCAACGCCTCCGTTCGGTTGTGACATTTTCACCGCCATCGCGATATTCAAACGCCCCTATCTGGAGGTTATTCGCGGAACTCCGCCGTTTGTAATCATGCTGATAGCAGCCGCCGGGCTATTAATCGCGTTCCCGCAAATTGCCCTGTTCCTGCGCGACCTGGCCTTCAGGTGATCTGACCACCCTGAAGGGTGAATTCAAAGGAGAGCGACATGTTCAAACGGATTCTGGTGGCAGTAGACGGCTCAATGACCTCCTTCGAGGCCTTGAGCAAGGCTATTGAGCTGCAAGAACTGACGGATGCGGAGATTTATCTGCTGTGCGTTTACAAACATCACAGCCTGTTTGAGGCGTCTCTGTCGATTGGACGACCAGCGGAAATGGATATCCCGGATAAGGTGCTTTCGGAATACGCCAAGGATGTGGTGAATCACGCCAAGCAGCTGGCCGCAGACCGCGGCGGCAAAAACGTCCGGGGCTTCGTCAAGGCCGGTAAACCCTCTAAAGTCATCGTAGAGTTTGCCAAAGACAAAGGCGTAGACCTGATTGTGATTGGTACCAAGGGTACCCACAGTGACAAAGATGGTCTGTTCCTGGGCAGTGTTTCCCACCGGGTTGCATCCCACGCCACATGCCCGGTTCTGGTAGTGTGACCGTTTAAGCAGAGATCTCGACCCGATTACGGCCGGCTTCCTTGGCGCAATAGAGCGCCTTGTCGGCCAGGGTCAGTATCTGCAACGGCTTTTCGGCACTGCTTGGCCAGCTGGCAACACCCACCGAGACCGTCAGCATCCCCAAATCCCGCTCCCGATGGATGATCGGAACCTCCCGAACGGCTTCACACAGCTGGTTCGCCTTGTCCCTGGCGGCTTCAGACGTTGCCCCCGGCATGACCACCACAAATTCTTCCCCGCCATACCGGCAAACAATATCACTCTCCCGGAACTGCTTCTGGAGAATGCCCGAAACTATCTTGAGGGCGTCGTCCCCGGCCTCATGGCCGTGGGTATCGTTAAATCTCTTGAAGTGGTCAATATCAACTATCAGCAGGGATAGCGGCAAGTCGTTGCGCTGGGCGACGGCGCTCTCGTGCTCGAAAAGCTGATCGAAGTAGCGGCGGTTCTTGAGTCCGGTGAGTGCATCCTCGTAGGAAAACTTCTGCAGTTCCTCCCGAAGGGCAATACTGGAAAGCGTGATACTGATCCGTTGAATCGCCTGGTCCAGCGCCGCAAACAGGCGGGCCGCGCCATACTCGCTCTCCGCCTTGCCGAAAACGCCATCACCCTCCAGCAGGAGCACTCCCTCGGTCAGGTTGCCCGCGCTGGCCGACTCCACATTCAACCAGAAACAAATTGTGGCGCTCTCAGTTTCTCTATGCACTCCTTCAGTACCCGGCGACTGTTTCAGTTGCGGCAGCCTGGAGGGTTCCGGAAGGCCTTTGCGGGCGTCCAGGAGCACTGGCAGCGGGACCGGGCGGCTGAACCCCCAAACAGCAACCCGATCAAACCGGTCGCCTGAACCCCGCTGATAAAAGGCGCCTTTCAGGGGGCTGCAGATATCCGGCAGCGCCCGGGCAAGCAGCCCGAACGCCTGCTTCAGGCCGAGACAGTCCTGGAGTTCGGTAATCACGTCGCCCAGAATCCGGTTCTTCTCGTTTTCAAAGGTCAGCATACGAACCCGCGCCTGCTCCCGGCGGGCCAGGGCCTCGGCTTTGGCCGTACGCTCAGCAACCTTCTCTTCCAGGGAAACATTCAGTCGCTTAAGCGCCTCCTGGGTTCCGGCGTAGTGCCATAGTGATATAACCACGACGGCCAGAGAGAACAGAAGCATGCCCCAACTGACCGGGACCCGGCCCCAGGGAAGCACGCCGTGAGCGACCGCCATGTCCAGAATCAGAAGCGCACAGAAAAAGCCGAAGGCAAGGAGCAGAACCTGCTGTTCCCGCAACATCCGACGGATACGACGCAACACCACGGCAAAAATGATAACCAGAGAGACAAGAAACAGGGCATCAAAGGGTGGGAAGGTCGACGAGAGATCAAACACGCCAGCCAGCGCGCCCAGCAGTGCACCCACAAGGTATACAAGATGAACTTTCCAGATCAGATTGATCACCCTGGGGCGATGATTGGTCAGCCATTGCTCTAGCAACAGTGCCAGGGCCACCGGCAGCATGTAATAGGATCCGGCGGCCAGGTAATCCCACATCAGCGGCTGGTAGGCAATCAGCAGACTCGCCTGGCTTTCCGAGACCAGCATCAGGGCGGAAGCGAGGGTAAACAGCGAGATACTTGCAAAGGTTTTCTTCTCGGCTTGCAGCAGCGCAAAAATGATGGCCAGCAATGCGATCAACGTGGCAAAGCCTGCAATCACCAGAGCCTCGAGGGAGTTCTTCAGGATGTATAACACCAGATCCGGGTGGTCCATGATGGAAACTTCGCCCCACAGACCGATGTCCGTATAGTTGGAGAAGATCCGGAAGTACACCGGTTTACCCTCGTAACCCTCGGGCAGCACGATTTCATGCCAGGGCCAACCCTCAAACTGGCCCCGACCCTGGGCATCAAACTCCCCGTACTGGTAGATTTTTTCACCATCGAGCCAGACCTGAACAATCAGATCGACACTGAAGATGTAGAGGACGGGCTCCTGCCACTCGCCGGCCGGCAGGGTAACTCGGAACCAGGCGTTTTCACGCCCTTCACGACCGGGCGGATTAGAGGGGAAACCAATGCTGTTCCATTTTTCGGGCGCATCCTGCAACACCCACTCCGGAATACCGTCGTCGGTGAACGGAGAGTCACCCCAGCGGTATTCCCAACCCTGAGTTACCGGCTGCGATGCTGCATGGGCCAAAGCGGGCATCAGAAAAGTCAGGAGCAGCACGGTAATCAGGCGGAGCAGGCTAATCGATGGCATTAGGGAGGCAAACCTGCGCTTTCTAACAATCAGTCCAGATTATAGCCCAGTCCCTGCGAAATCCAGAGTCCTCCTGTCAGGGCATCCGACCGGTGCGCTCCAGACGGTTCGTTACCATGCGGTGATAGAGCCGGCTGAGCAGCGGCCGGATCACCGGCAGGCTGATAAGCCATGCCAGAGGTTTCAGCAATGGCACGCGCGACATGAGCAGGATGTAGGCATCCATCTCACTGTGGATATGGCCGTCCTGATCCTCCACGTGCAGCTCCTTGAGGGCCATATCCGGGTCGATACCCCGAGCTTTCAGTTCTTCATCCCGACCCGTAATATCCACCCACTCGACCTGATCAGCAGCCTTGCCCGCCAGACGCTCGTACTGGCGCCGATCCCGCCGGCAGCTGGGGCAGGCACCGTCGTAGAAGACACGAAGGCTATCGCCCGTTTCAGTCATTGCGGCTGCACCACCCATTCCGGGTCTTCAAACTCACCAATGGGTTTGATGTCGACAAACGGCGCCGCACTGCGAATGATAGCGGCCACCTCGGGGTTATGCTGCCCTTCCATGGCATCCCGCTGTTCCTTGCTCTCCCAGGAGGCAATGGCAATCAGCGTATTGGGGTCGCCGATCTTGCGGTGAAGCTCAGTGCCCCTGGCCCCCGGCGCCTGCTGGATAATTTCGCTCGCTCTTACCCAGGCATCCGCGTATTCCTCAGCAGTATGGCCTTCCCGGATATGCACTTCGAAAATAAACTTCATGAGACCTCCCGGCGACTGCCGGCCCAATCGGGTCGCGTTATCCCATGATGGCGGCGAACACCGTTAACGTGAGGAGCGACCCATCACCAGCAGCGCCAGGAGCGCAGAGCCCACCATCAGCAACAGTGCCACCGCATTGAGCACAGGCGTCGACCCCTCCCGAAGGCGATTGAACAGGGCCACCGTCAACGGTGTATCACTACCTGTCAGCATAACGGTGGTATTGAAGTTTTCAAATGACATCAGGAAGGCCATGGCGGCCGCTCCGAAAATAGACGGCAACAGCCAGGGCAGAGTCACGGTAAACCAGGCCACCAGGGGCGTGGCGCCCAGATTCAGGGCGGCTTCTTCCAGCTGGGGATCAAACTTGCGCAGGCGGGCGGCAATCACCAGGGTACTCAGGGTCGCGATGAAGGTCACCTGCCCCATCACCACCAGAGTCATACCCGGCCGGAACAGATCCAGCTCAATCCCCCAGGTCGCTGAAAGGTCATTGGCCATGCCGCTGTAGAACACCAGTATGGATACCCCCAGAATGACACCGGGAATCACCAGAGGCAGCAGCATGAGCAGATATAGGAATTCCTTGCCCCGGAACTGAACCCGTTCAAACAACACGGCGTTAACACACCCCAGGGCAACGCTCACCAGAGTCACCCAGAACGCAATTTTGGCACTGACCCAGAGCGCCGTAAGCAGCCCATCGTCGTGGAAGAGTCCGGTACGCCCCTCACTGCCATCTGCAAAATACCAGTCCAGGGTGAAGCCTTTCCATGGCAGCGACGGAAACGGCGCGTCGTTGAAAGCAAACACAGCCGTGACCAGCAGCGGCAAGGCCAGGTAAACGAAAAATGCCACCAGGTACGCCAGATAGAGGCTATCAAATAGACGGGACCGGGGTACGGAACGGATCATGGCTTCACCCTTACCTTCACCCCATCACCTTGCGCAACGACTGACCGGAAATCTTCAGCCCGAGCCAGACGATGACCGACGACAGTACCAGCAGCAGAACACCGAGTGCTGCGCCCTGCTCCCAGTTAAAACGGGTGATGAACTGGGTGAAGATCTGCTCGGTGAACCAGGCGCTATCCTTTCCACCCATCAGGACCGGGGTCAGATAACTGCCCAGGGTGAGCATGAACACGACGATGCAGCCGGAAACAATACCGGGCATGGCCCAGGGCACAACGATTTCACGAAGAACAGTACCGTGGCCGCCACCCAGATCGTAGCCGGCTTCCACCAGGTTCTCGTCCATGCCATCCAACGTGGTTACCAACGGTACTACCATAAACAGAAGACCGTTGTAGACCAGGCCGATGATGACCGCCACGTCGTTGTAGAGCATTTCCACCGGCCCATCCACCCAGCCCAGCACCTGAAGCCAGGAACTGAACAGGCCACTTTCACGCAGCAGAATCATCCAGCCGTAAGTACGCACCAACTCACTGGCCCAGAAAGGAATCAGGCAGGCCAGAAACAAAATACCCTTGGAGCGGCCCCGGGCAAGACGGGCAATGTACCAGGCAATGGGGAAGGCGATGATCAGCGTCAGAAAGGTGGTGAACAGCGACATCACCCCGGTGCGTACAAACGTTCGCCAGTAGTAGGACTCGGTAAAGAAGTTCTGGTACTGCTCAATGCCCCAGGCAATGGTGTCCCAGCTTTCCCGGACCTGGAAAGACACCCGGAGCATCTGAAGATGGGGCAATAATACCAGCAATACGATCCAGAGCAGGAACGGCGTGAGCAGCAACCAGAGCGATAATCGACTGACCGACGACTTCACGGACTGTCGGCCCCAAAGACCCTGGCCAGAGCGGGATTCCAGGCCAGTCGGATGGAACTGTCAGCAGACAGCCTCGGTGCCGAACCATCCTGGGGCAGGCGGGCATACACCGGCTGCCCACAGTTCTCTGCCTCCACCCGGCTGTTGGCACCATCGAAAAGGGTGGTGCGCACTTTCGCCTGCATTGATGAGAAGCCGGCACTGAGAGCCTCCCCGGACAGCACCAGTGATTCGGGCCGAATATACAGCTCGGCCCGATGGCCGGTTCGGAGGTTGTCCGATGCCACTCTGCCCTGGACCAGAACACCGTCATCCAGACGGATTTCGGCCAGATCATCCCGCACTGACACCAGCTCTCCGGACAAGCGATTGTTATCGCCGACGAATCCGGCTACGAATGGCGTGGCCGGCTCCCGATAAAGATCTTCCGGTGGCGCCACCTGATCAAATCGGCCGTCCCGCATCACCGCGACCTGATCCGACATCACCATCGCTTCTGACTGGTCGTGGGTGATGTAAACGAAGGTAGTGCCGAACTGTTTCTGGAGGTGTTTGAGCTCCACCTTCATCTGTTCCCGGAGTTTCAGGTCGAGCGCGCCAAGGGGTTCGTCCAGCAGAAGGAGCGTGGGTTCCAGAACCAGGCAGCGTGCCAGCGCCACCCGCTGTCGCTGGCCACCGGACAACTCCTGGGGGTTGCGGTGCTCAAGGTCGGGCAGGCCAACCTGCTCTAGCACCCGGGCAGTGCGCTTTCTGCGCTCGGCCAATGGCATTTTCCGGCGTTTCAGCCCGTAACCAATATTGTCACCGACCGTCATGGTGGGGAACAGGGCCAGGTGCTGGAACACCATGTTCACGGGCCGACGGTTGGGGGGCACATCGTTCATACGCTGGCCACGGATGTGGATGTCTCCCTGATCGGGTTTATCGAACCCGGCGAGGAGTCTCAACAACGTGGTCTTGCCGCAACCGGAGGGTCCCAGAATCGAGAAAAACGTGCCCGCCGGCACGTCCAGGGACACGTGATCCACCGCGGCATTATTGCCAAACCGGCGGACCAGTCCCTCACAGAACAGGTCCGAATCCATTCCCATCAGGATCAGTTCGCGGCCTGGACGCGATCCAGCACCTGGCCTTCCATGGTTTCCAGTCCCGGGGGAACCGGCGGATACCATTTGATGTTGTTGATGGCAGCTTCGTCGAAGCTCTCACGGTAGGCGTCCCGAAGGTCCTCTTTGACAAACTCATCCGCACCTTTTGAAGCGGTAAAGTTGCCTGACGCATTGGTAATACGGGCCGCAATCTCCGGCTGCATCACGAAATTGATCCACTTGTAGGCGGCTTCTTCGTTCTCGCTGCGACGGGGAATCGCAAAGGTGTCAATCCAGCCCAGGGCGCCGGATTCGGGCGCAACAAACCGGATCTCCGGGTTCTCGGCGTTGAGCTTCCAGCCGCCGGCATCCCAGGCCATGGCCGCTTTCACTTCACCGGTGCGCAGCAGGGCGAGCAGCTGATCGCCGCCCGTCCAGTAGGTTTTCACATTGCTTTTGCAGTCGATCAGCTTGTCCTCGACCTTTGCCATGATCGACTCGTACGCCTCGCGATCGTCATAGGCCGCAAACGGATCCATTCCCATCGCAAAAGCAAAACCGATCAGGGTTGGTCGCTTGAGGCGGTAACTGACCTGACCTTCGACACCGGAATCACACAGGTCGGTGTAATCGGTCACGATATCCGCCACCGAGCTATGGACGATGA
This sequence comes from Marinobacter sp., assembly GCA_033721635.1. Lineage (GTDB taxonomy): Bacteria > Pseudomonadota > Gammaproteobacteria > Pseudomonadales > Oleiphilaceae > Marinobacter. The sequence continues at coordinate 21,495 of JAWWAT010000004.1, forward strand.
GACCACTCGTACCCCACACCGATGGCACACCATAGAATTTGCCATCCAGCTCGGTGGAGTCCTGGGTCGCCTTGACCATGGACGGCTGCAATTGATCCGTGCTCACCCGGCTGTAATCGATGGGCTTGTAAATATTGAACTGGCGCTGCACGCCGACAATACGGTCCTGGCTCGGCTGAGCCAGGTCAAAGCCCGCACCGCCCGTGGCGCGGAGTTTGGAAATCATGTCTTCATTGTTGGAGAGGGTCACCTTCACATCGATGCCGGTCTCCTCCTCAAACTGGGCGACCACATCATCCGGGGCGTAACCACCCCAGGTAATCAGGCGCAGCTCTTCGGCCAGGGTACTGCCGGAAAAACCTGCGGTGGCAAGGGCTGCAGACAGCACAAAAGCGCGGTTCCGTGTCAAACGGGAGGGCATGATCATAACGTGTCCTTACTGATGGCAATTCCAGAAGTTTGCTAACCATTGGTTATCAGGAAGTTATAGACCATGTATTGCAGTTTTGTGAAACCCGGCGCGAAAAAACGGAGGCCTCAGCCTCCGTTTTCAGTGGAACCATGAACTACCGGTGCGTTTAACGCCCGGACTTCAACATTTCCCAGTACTTGGCATAGACCTGCAGGGCGTCGTCGCCGATGTCGGTCTGGAACTCGGCATTGATCATGTCGGTGGCGTTCGGATAGCTCGCCCGGTTGTTCGCCACTTCGTCTGGCAGCAGGTCCCGCGCCGCCAGGTTCGGAGTGGCATAACCGATCTCCTCGCTGATCAAAGCGGAGATTTCCGGCTGCAGCACAAAACTGATGAACTGGTGGGCCGCTTCCGGGTTCTTGGCGTTCTTCGGAATCACGAAACTGTCCAGCCAGGCAATGATGCCTTCTTCCGGATAGACGTACTCCAGCGACTCCATGGTGTCCTTGCCCATCACGGCTTCGCCGTTCCAGATCATGCCCACGTCGGTCTCGCCTTCCAGATAAGGCATGCGGGGCGCATCGGAATTGAAAGTACGGACCGAAGGCATCAGCTCGGAAAGCTTCTCGTAGGCCGCCTCGATTTCATCCGGATTGGTGCTGTTGCCGGAATAGCCCAATACCCGCAGGCCAACGTGGAAGACTTCCCGCATGTCGTTGGTGAGCATTACCCGGCCATCGAAGCGATCTTCCCAGAGGTCTTCCCAGGCGGTGACTGGCTCGCCCTCGATGTCTGCGGTGTCCACCGCGAGGCCCGTGGTACCCCAGAGGTAAGGCACGGAGAATTTGTTCTCCGGATCGATATCCAGGTTCACGAGCTCCGGGTCCAGATTATCGAAACCTTCGATCTTGCTGCGATCGATCGGCAGCAGCAGGTCTTCCTGACGCATCTTGCTGACATAGTAAGTAGACGGCACCGCCAGGTCATAGGCTGCGCTGTCATCCAGCAGCTTCAGACGGGCATACATGGCTTCGTTACTGTCGTAAGTGGTGTAGACCACCTGAATGCCCGTTTCCTCGGTAAAACGGTCGAGGACCTCCTGGGGCATGTATTCGGACCAGTTGTAGAGGTTGAGAACCTGGGGTTCCTCGGAACTGCACCCCGTCAATCCCACCGCCAGCAAGCCGGCCAGTGCCAGTTTCTTCATCGTTTGCTCCTTATCAGAATCCATTGAGACAACATCAGCATAACCAGTGAAAACACCAGCAACAGCGTGCCCAGGGCATTCACCTCGGGTTTCAGGCCCACACGCACCATGGAGTAGATGCGCAGGGGCAGAATTTCATAGCTCGGGCCACTCACAAAGGTGCTGACCACCACGTCATCGAGGGACAGTGTAAACCCTAGCAGCCAGCCTGCCAGTAAGGCCGGCATGATCACCGGGATCAGTACCGTGCGGGTCATCGTGAAATCGGAGGCCCCCAGATCCCGGGCAGCCTCGGGCAGGCTCTCATCGAAACCGCTCAACCGGGCCATCACCGTGATCACCACAAACGGCAGACAGAAGGTCACATGGGCCAGCAGCAGGGAAACATAACCGAGCTGCAGCCCCACCAGCAGGAACAGGGCCAGCAGTGATATAGCCAGGACAATCTCCGGCGACATCATCACCACAAACAGCATGCCGTTGAGCAGCTTCTTGCCCCGGAACCGGTACCGATGCAGGGCCAGCGCGGTCAGCGCGCCGATCACCGTGGATACGGTCGCAGCAGACAGAGCCAGCCAGAGGGAATTCCACATGGCATTGACCATGGCCCGGTTATTAAAAAGCGCCTCGTACCAGCGAAGGCTGAGCCCGCCCCAGGCATAACCGGTACGGGATTCATTGAACGAGAACACCACCAGCACCACGATGGGCACATAGAGAAGGATGTAGACGAGGGTCAGATAGGTGCGGGGCAGCCATCGTGTCATCAGGCACCCTCCTCGCCAATGCGCCTTTTACTCAGGCGGTGAGCGAACATGAGGAACGCCATGGTCAGGGTCAGTACAATGCTGGCCGCAGCGCCAAAGGGCCAGTTGCGGGCATCCAGGAACTGGTTCTTGATCACGTTCCCCACCAGCAGATTACGGGAACCGCCAAGAATATCCGGGACAAAGAAAAGGCCCATGGCTGGCAGAAGGACCAGCATCACGCCGGCCAGAACCCCCGGCAGGGTGAGCGGGACAATCACGTGGATAAAGGTGGACAGCCGACCCGCGCCCAGATCGTGGGAAGCCAGCAGCAGTTCCTGTTTCAGGTCCTCGAACACCGAATACAGCGGCAGGATCATGAAGGGCAGCAGCAGGTACACCAGGCCAATGATCACCGCGCCCTCGGTATAAAGCAGCTGTAGCGGCTCATCAATCAGACCGATCGACATCAAAGCGCTGTTCAAGAGGCCGTTGGTGGCGAGGATCAGCTTCAGGGCGTAGGTGCGCACCAGGGAGTTGGTCCAGAAGGGCACAATCAGCAGGAAGATCAGGATCAGCTGACGCTGCTTGCCCACCTTGGAGAGCGCCCAGGCAAAGGGGTAGCCAATCACCAGGCACACCAGGGTAGTCATCGCCGCCATGTACAGGGAGTGGAGGAAAACCTCCAGGTACAGTGGGTCGAACAGCTGGCGATAGGCGTCCAGGTTCAGGGGCAGGGACAGGAACGAGACCGGGTCCCGGGTCATGACACTGGCGCCCACCACCAAAAGGTTCGGCGCCAACACCAGAAACAGGAGCCAACCCCAGACCAGGATCAGGACGGCGGTTTTGAACGGCTGCTGCATAACGCTATGCATCGGCCGCAAGTTCCTCTTCGGATGCGATTTCCCCGGGCAGCAACCATTCCCAGCCATCGACCCAGCTGACCTTGACCGGCTCCCCGAGCCGGTAATCGAAGGCCGGGTCATCCTCATCAAAGAACTCACTGGCCAACACTTCAGTGCCGTCATCCAGGTGAATCACAGAATCCAGGGTGCTGCCCTTGTAGTTGCGCTCGACAATCTTGCCCGCAACACCCTGCTCATCAGCCGGATCCAGCACCCGGATGTCTTCAGGTCGAAGCAACACGTTCAGGGGCTGGCCTTCCGCTACTGAAAAGTCGGGGCGCCGCAGGGTCCGTTTGAGACCAAAGACATCCACGGTAATCGAACCGTCCTGCACCGAATCAACCGTGCCCGGGAAAAAGTTGGTCTCGCCCACAAACCGGGCGGTGAACAGATTGGCCGGTCGCTCGTAGACTTCCCGTGGAGTGCCGAGCTGCTGAACCAGGCCATCCTTTAGCACTACAACACGATCCGACATCGACAGCGCCTCTTCCTGATCGTGAGTTACGAACACGAAGGTGATGCCAAGTTCCCGCTGCAGGCGTTTAAGCTCAACCTGCATGGTGCGACGCAGCTTGTAATCCAGGGCCGAGAGCGGTTCATCCAGCAGTAGCAGCCTCGGCCGCTTGACCACCGCCCGGGCGATGGCAACCCGTTGCTGCTGGCCGCCGGACAGCTGGTGGGGCTTTCGGCGGGCAAAATCCTGCAACTGGACCATGGCCAGCGCTTCATCGACGCGCTGGCGAATCTCGTCCTTCGGGCGCTTTTCCATCTTCAGGCCATAGGCCACGTTGTCGAACACCGACATGTGGGGAAACAGCGCATAATGCTGGAATACAGTGTTGAGCGGCCGGTTTTCCGGGGCGGTGTGGGTGAGATCTTCTCCCGCCAGGGTGATGCTGCCCTCATCGGGATGTTCGAAACCGGCCATCAGCCGCAGCAGGGTGGTTTTTCCGCACCCGGAAGGACCCAGCAGGGTAATGAACTCGCCGTCGTAGATCTCAAGATCCAGACCGTCGAGCACCGTTTTGCCACCGAATTGCTTGGAAAGATTGCTCAGGGATAGCAGTGTCTGTTTCATCGGCGCTGCCCAAAGAATGAGCGGCCTATTTTTCCAGAAACCGACGCAAACAAAAAGGGGCGCCGGGGTATTACAGCCCCGGCACCCCTTTGACTGACAAAGCCCTCAAGCCTTTGACGGGCTCTCAGGTAATTTCAGGCTTCAGTCCTCAGCCACACTGTTCAGGTAGGCCTTGTCTGAAATGTTGGTCCACTGACGAACCTGTTTCAGGTAATCACGCTGGGACTCGATGATTTCCTTCGCGAGCGGATCGTTCTCAGCGGCCTCGGCCAGCAGCCGGTTGGTGGTGCTGCGCAGGGCATCAATGACTTCCGGCGGGAACACCTTGTGAGTCACATCCGGGTAGTCTTCCTTCATGCGATCCCAGGCTACGCCACTCTGATGGGTGCTCTGGATGTACATGTCATAGGCGGCGGTGCGCATGGCGACCCGCAGTATCTCCTGAAGATCCTTTGGCAGCTCTTCGTAGGTCTTCTTGTTGATCAGGAACTGAACTTCCGCGCCTGGCTCCTGCCAGCCCGAATAGTAGTACTTGGCGATCTGATGGAAGCCCATCTGGAAATCCAGGGCAGGACCGACCCATTCAACGGCATCCACGGTGCCACGTTCCAGGGCGGTATACAGCTCACCGGGCGGCAGGTTGGTCACGGCAACCCCAAGCTCGGACATCACCTCGCCGGCAAAGCCGGGAGTGCGCATCTTCAGACCCTTTAGGTCTTCCAGCGAGTTGATTTCCTTACGGAACCATCCACCCATCTGGTTGCCTGTGTTACCGCCCGGGAAAGACAGCATGCCGTACGGCTCATACACCTTTTGCATGAGCTCCATGCCCTCGCCATGGTAGAACCAGGCGTACATTTCAGGCGCAATCAGCCCGAACGGGATGGTAGTGAAGTACAT
>JAWWAT010000005.1:0-26628 GCA_033721635.1 Marinobacter sp.
ATGCGGGCGAGCACAGCGACTTTCTCAATGTCCTCACGGGAAATGGTCACGCATTGCCTCCCAGGTAAATGAAATGTCGGTAATAAATCTTAAGAAATTGAAGGCGCTTCTGAAGTTCGGGGTCGGTCGGAGATTGCCTTTCAAAACTGTAGAGGGCCAAGGATGGCCCGAAACAAGCGCACATGGATGTGCTCGTAGCGTGTTTTGAAAGGCAATCTTCGAGCGGCCCTCCACCCAGGCCAAAAAATTAAAGCGACATGGTAACAGATTCGAACAATGGCGGGAGGCCCCAGCCCATAAGGTAAATGTGTGAACCGTAAGGCGTGAGGCCCGATAGCGCCTTGCCTGCGGGGGTGCTCACTGCTAAAGTTGCCGCATCTTTTCTTTGCGACTGCAACTCTCAGGTTGAAACTACACGAATGTTGATAAAAAGACTCCGAGGCATCTTCTCCAGCGATCTGTCCATCGACCTGGGCACCGCCAACACCCTGATCTACGTGCGTGAGCGCGGAATCGTGCTGAACGAGCCCTCGGTAGTGGCCATTCGCACCAACAACTCCCAGAAAATGGTTGCCGCGGTCGGCGCCGAAGCCAAGCGCATGCTCGGCCGTACCCCGGGTAATATTACCGCCATCCGCCCCATGAAAGACGGCGTGATCGCAGATTTTGTGGTAACGGAGAAAATGCTCCAGCACTTTATCCATAAAGTGCATGAGAACAGCTTCATTACCCCGAGCCCGAGAGTGCTGGTGTGTGTCCCCAGCAAGTCCACCCAGGTAGAGCGCAAAGCCATTCGCGAATCCGCCCTCGGTGCCGGCGCCCGGGAAGTCTTCCTGATTGAAGAGCCCATGGCTGCCGCCATCGGCGCTGGTCTGCCGGTTGAAGAAGCCAGCGGTTCCATGATCGTCGACATCGGTGGTGGTACCACGGAAATCGCCATTATCTCCCTGAACGGCATCGTCTACGCCGAGTCCGTGCGGGTTGGCGGGGACAAATTCGACGAAGCCATCGTCACCTACGTGCGCCGCAACTACGGCAGCCTGATCGGCGATTCGACCGCCGAGCGTATCAAACACGAAATCGGCTGTGCCTACGAAGGCCTCGAGATCCGCGAGATTGATGTGCGCGGTCGCAACCTGGCCGAGGGTGTGCCCCGGGCATTTACCCTCAACAGTGAAGAAATTCTCGACGCGCTGCAGGAATCCCTGGCGCAGATCGTTCAGACCGTCAAGAGTGCCCTTGAGCAGTCTCCGCCCGAGCTGGCGTCCGATATTGCCGAGCGCGGTATCGTTCTGACCGGTGGCGGCGCACTGCTGCGCGGGCTGGACAAGCTGATCAGCGAAGAAACCGGCCTTCCGGTGATCATCGCTGAAGACCCGCTGACCTGTGTTGCCCGTGGTGGCGGCAAGGCGCTGGAAGTGATTGATCGGGGTGGCATCGGAATGTTCTCCCAGGAGGGATAATCCTGTGGGGAGGGCTCGCCATTAAAACCATCTTCGTCCAGGGGCCTGTTCCCGGCTTCAGACTCCTCATTGTTCTACTCGTATCGGCAGCCCTGGTGGTTGCCGATGCGCGTTTCGACCAGCTCTCAACTGTGCGAAGTACCATTGCAACCGGCCTGGCGCCAGTGTACTGGCTGGGCAATGCGCCCTACGAGTTCACCGACTGGGCTGCCGGACTGTTTGAGAACAAACAGGATCTTCAGGAAGAGAACGAAGATCTCCGGGCCCGTTTGTTGATTCTTGAACGTCGTGCCCTGAAGTACGCGGCTCTTGCCTCTGAAAACAACGAACTGCGCCGCCTGATGAACTCCTCCGAGGTACTGGATGACCGTGTGATTGTTGGCGAAGTGGTCGGCGTTTCCCCGGATCCTTTTTCCCACGAAATTATTATCAACAAGGGCCGCAGTGATGGCCTGTCGCCGGGCCAGGCCATTCTGGATGCCCATGGTCTGATGGGGCAGGTGGTGCAGAGCAGCCAGATCACCTCTCGCGTGCTGCTGGTCTCCGATAGCAGCCACGCCGTGCCGGTGGAGGTAGTGCGCAACGGTTTGCGGGCAATACTCTTGGGCACCGGCGATACCGATACCCTCGATCTCGTTCATGTACCGGATACGGCCGATATCCGGGAAGGCGATCTGTTGGTCAGTTCCGGTCTTGGTGGCCGGTTTCCGCGGGGCTATCCGGTGGCCGAGGTCAGCCGAATTACAAAGGAACCGGGCGAACCCTTTGTGTCTATCGAAGCCACCCCCAAGGCGCAGCTGAACCAAAGCCGCCTGGTGCTGGTGGTTTTCCCGCCCGAGAGCGCCGCGCCAATCGAAGTAGAATCGGATGAGGGGCAGCCTGCCGTCAATGTCGGTGAAGAAAGCAGCCAGGGAGAGCAGGACTGATGTTGTCGGTAATCAGCTACCCGGTTTTCGTGCTCTCCGTGATTGTTGCCCTGGTGTTCAGCATTTCTCTGTTCCCGGTGGGGTGGTTCGAATTCCGCCCGGAGTGGCTGGGGCTTGTGGTTTTCTACTGGACATTCCGGGCTCCGGCCCAGTTTGGCATCCTGCTGGCCTGGTTTCTGGGCTTGTTGCTGGATGTTCTGGAAGCCACCCCGCTTGGCGTTAATGCCATGGCCATGGCACTGATCGCCTTTCTGGTGCTCACCATCCATCAACGTTTGCGCATGTATCCGATGCCACAACAGTGCCTGATGGTATTCCTGTTGCTGGGTATCAATCAGATGCTGGTGCATTTTGTGAAGCAGTTGCTGGGTGCCGAGGACGCTGGATTCAGCTACCTCTGGCCGGCTCTGACCAGCGCACTGGTGTGGCCGGTATTCTGTATCCTGCTGGACAACATTAACCGCAAACTGGGTTAGCCATGCCATCCATCATTCTCGCCTCGGCCTCGCCGCGTCGGGCGGAGCTGTTGCAGCAAATCGGCCTGAACTTTTCGGTTCGCCCGGCGGACATCGACGAAACCCCGGGCCCTGCTGATACCCCTGAACGCTATGTAGAGCGATTAGCGCGGGAGAAGGCGCTTGCTGTGGCCAAGTCCTCGCCGGGATGCCTGGTTCTGGGGTCGGATACTTCGGTGGTCCTGGATGGCAGAATACTCGGTAAGCCGTCAGATCCGGCAGACGCCCGTGAAACCCTGGCTCGCCTCTCCGGCGCTACCCATCAAGTCATGACGGCGGTGGCGCTTGCCAACGAAGAGCAATGCCAATCGATCCTGGTTACCACCGAGGTCTGTTTCAGGCAGCTTTCTGCCGAAGAGATTGAAGCCTACGTGGCCAGTGGCGAACCCATGGACAAGGCCGGAAGTTATGGAATTCAGGGCCTTGGTGGTATTTTTGTTAATGAGCTCCGGGGTAGCTACAGTGCCGTGGTTGGTCTGCCGCTGCAGGAAACCGCCGCATTGCTGGCTGGTGCCGGTTACCCGGTCTGGAAAAACTGGCCGCGCAGTCTGGAGAGCCAAATATTATGAGTGAAGAGATTCTGATCAACGTCACCCCGGTGGAAACGCGGGTGGCCCTGGTTGAAAACGGCATGCTGCAGGAAGCCTACATAGAGCGCACCAGCAGGAAAGGCATTGTCGGGAACATCTACAAAGGCAAGGTAGTGCGTGTTTTACCGGGCATGGAAGCGGCGTTCGTCGATATTGGTCTGGAGCGGGCTGCATTCATTCATGCCTCCGATGTGGTTCCGAGTCAGTCCAATGGCGATGAGCCTGCCGACACCCCCAAAACCGTTCCCGATATCCGCAGCCTGCTCCGGGAAGGGCAGTCTCTGGTGGTTCAGGTTACCAAGGACCCGATCGGCACCAAGGGCGCCCGTCTGACCACCCAGCTATCAATCCCGTCCCGGTATCTGGTGTTCATGCCTGGCGTCAGCCATGTCGGTATTTCGCAGCGAATTGAGGATGATACCGAGCGGGCGCGGCTGAAAACCCTGGTCGAGGAAGCGGCTGCGGAAGATGAAGACGTTCAGGGGGGCTACATTATCCGGACGGCCGCAGAAGCCGCCCCTCCGGAAGATCTGATCGGCGACATGGCTTACCTGCACCGGTTGAGCCAGTCCATCCACGAGCGTATCGCCCGGGTTCAGGCGCCTGCCGTGGTCTACCAGGACCTGCCCCTGTTCATCCGCACCATACGGGACCTGATCCGGCCGCAGACTGAAAAGGTTCGCATCGACAGCCGCGAGAGTCATCAGAGGGTGATGGAATTTGTCGAGGAGTTCGTTACAGAATTTGCCGACAAGGTGGAATACTACCCGGGCGAGCGGCCCATCTTTGACCTCTACTCGGTGGAAGACGAGATCCAGAAAGCCCTGAGCCGAAAGGTTCAGCTCAAGTCCGGTGGTTATGTGATCATCGACCAGACCGAGGCCATGACCACCATCGATATCAATACCGGCGCGTTTGTCGGGCACCGGAACCTGGAAGAGACGATCTTCAAGACCAATCTGGAAGCGGCCCGGGCCATCAGTCGTCAGCTGCGCCTGCGAAACCTGGGCGGCATCATCATCATTGATTTTATCGACATGGAAGATCCCGAGCATCAGCGTCAGGTACACCGAATGCTGGAAAAGATGCTGGAGCGGGATCACGCCAAGACCAAGATCACCGGCGTGTCCGAGCTGGGCCTGGTGGAAATGACCCGCAAGCGTACCACCGAAAGCCTCGGCCAGGTGCTTTGCGAACCCTGTCCGATCTGCGACGGACGCGGCTTCCTGAAAACCACCGAAACCGTCTGCTACGAGGTTTTCCGGGAGATTCTCCGGGTCAATCGCGCCTACGACGCCGAAAGCTATCTGGTGATGGCTTCCCAGAGTGTGGTGGATCGCCTGCTGGATGAAGAATCCGACAATGTGGCGGATCTTGAAACCTTTATCAGCAAGACCATTCGCTTCCAGGTGGAGCCGTTCTACAGTCAGGAGCAGTACGATGTGGTTCTGCTCTGAGCCCGGGAAACTGCGCCGGGTACTGGGTTAAGGGGCCCGAATGTCCTCCGCTGATCACGAACCGCGGCTTCCGGAGAACCTGCCAGAGAGCCCGCCTGTAAGGCTGTTGGCGCGTCTGGCCAGCCTGGTCTGGTGGATGCTGCTGACGCTGCTGGTGCTTCTGGCCCTCTACGCCGGGCTTGGTCGCCAGCTGACCCAGAACGTGGACAGCTTTCGTGATGATCTGGCGCGGGAACTGTCAGATCGGTTAGGTCATGACGTCAGTATCGGGCGCCTTTCCTCCCAGTGGTACTGGCTTGACCCTGCATTCACGGCCCGCGACATTCAGATCAGCCATCCGGACACCGGCGTCGTCGTTGCCAACCTCCAGCATCTGAATATCCGCTTTGATGCGCTTGCTTCGCTGACCCGTCTGAGAATCGTTTTTGAGGATTTTCAGGCAGACGGCCTAGAGCTGACCGTCAATCAGCAGCAAAGTGGCGATGTCGCTGTCAGAGGGGCAGAAATCCCGGAACCCGTGAGCAATCAGTTGCAGGAGTGGCTGGAGCTCGCCGGCAACTGGTTGTCCGATCCCTACGTCAAGATCACCCGGGTCAATCTGGGTATCCGGGATAATCAGGGCAATCTTCGCCACGTGGATATTCCCCAACTGGATCTGGATTACCGCCGTGGCTTGTTCCATGCCTCGGGCCGCGCCATGCAGTCCGGAACCACGGAGCAGCTGGCCAGCTTTGCGCTGGTAGGCCGACATTTCTTTCGCGGCGATTTTACCGGTCAGCTTTACCTTGATGTGGATTCCGGCCGGCTGTTTGATGGGCTGATCGATGAGTATCAGTGGCGGACACTCCGGGTTGAAGGGTTCGATCTTGGCGGAGAGGCCTGGCTTACGTTTCGCAATGGGCTGCTGCAACAGGTCACCGGAACGGTTCGAACGCCCTATCTTCAACTTGGTGTAGGTTATCAGTCCCTGGCGCCCCTGGAAGACATCCAGGCCAGATTTGGCTGGCGTCGCCACGATGCGGTGATGACCGACGAGACCCTGGTCGAGTCGGGCGCCTTCGCCCTCGGGGAGTGGCATCTGAAGCAGCTTGAGTGGACCTGGGACGGCGACGTGGTCTCCCCCTTCAGTCTACGGCTGGCGCCTTCTGAGGCGGGGATGTCCGTCATTGCCGACGCCCTGCCGCTTGCGCCCACCCGCCGCCTGCTGGCCAGGCTCCCGATATTGCCGGAGCGTGCGCTCATGGCTTTGCGCAATTATCGGCCCGGAGGTTTTCTGGACCAATTGAAAGTTGATCTTCCCGATGGGGCGCCGGAGGACTTTCAGCTTTCCGGGCGATTAAGAGACGTGAGGGTCCGAGCCCACAGGGGAGCACCGGGTGTTACGTCGGTTAATGGGGATATCTATCTGGACCGGCAGTCAGGTTATGTCCGGCTTGCGGCAGGAGACTCGCCGGTTTCCCTGGCATTTCCAGAGCTTTTCGGAAGTGTCTGGGTATTTCCCGAAGTAGAAGGCGCCGTGGCCTGGCAATTGGAAGGCGCCATTACCCGGGTGTTTTCTGATCGCGTTCGGATGCGTTATGGCGAAGCCACCGAGCTGGAAGGTGCCTTTGATCTGCGACTGGATCGTGAAGGCGAGGATAATCTGGGGCTGAAAGTCTCGGTGGAAAACGGCAATGCCGGGATGCTGGCGGATTTTGTTCCGGTAAAAGTGGTCAATCCGGGCCTGTACGATTGGCTGACTACGGCCATTCTCGAAGCGGACATCACGTCCGGAACCTTCTTCGGCCACGGCCAGATAGGTTCTGGGGCGCCGCGTGGCTCTTTCGTCACGTCCATGGTTTATGAATTTGATCAGGCCAGCGTGCGTTACGATGCAGCCTGGCCAGAAGTCACACAGGCACGTGGCAGTGTCAGAGTTCACAATGGCGACACGCTGGTCAGGCTTGAAGCAGGCCAGAGCGGAGGGCTGAACCTGGATCCCGGAGTCGTGCGCGTTATTCCTTCCGATCAAGGTACCCGGATAAGAGTGGATGCGTCGGCTCTGGTGCCCGGTGAATCGGTCAGTTACTGGATGGAAAACAGCCCCTTGGGCGATATGGCAGGGTCCGAGGCGCAGAAGCTGCAGTATGGTGGCCAGTATCAACTGGATCTGGGTATTGATCTGCCGCTGGGTTCAGAACAGCCGCCCGTGGTTGAAGCCAACATTGCCGTGGAGGAGGGCTCCGTCTCCTATCCCACCGCAGGGTTGGCCTGGGAATCGGTTCGTGGCGAACTGACTTACCACAGTGAAGACGGTTTCTCCGGTGGTCCCCTGGCCGCAGAGTTTTTTGGCGAGCCGGTGAGCATTGGCTTTAGCAAGGCCCGCGCCGGCAACGCACTCAGCATTCGTCAGTCCGGCTCTCTCCCGGTGCCCGAGGTGTTCGCCAGGGCAGGGCTGACAACCGACTCCGGCTTTGGCCTGCAGGGCAAGGTCGCCTATACCGCGGAACTGGATGTCGGGGCCGATTCAACATCCGGTATTCGCGTGCGCTCCAGTCTTGAGGGTCTGGCGGTGGACTGGCCGGAACCGCTGTCGAAGACATCCAGTGAGGCCGCGCCGCTGCGGGCGACCATCAATCCAGCCGCCTCTGGCGGCCTTGGTATTACTGGTGATTGGGAGAACCGGGCCACTTTCGATCTGTTGTGGAAAGACACCGGATTCGATCTGCGCCTGGGTCGCCTCTATCTCGGTACCCAGATGCTGACCGACATCGATATCAATGCACTCGATCTCGATGATCGTTGGGTGATTAACACCAGTTCACAACGCGCCGAAGGCCGGCTGGTCATCCCACAGGACGGCGATACAGTGAAGGCCGATTTTCAGGCGCTGCGTCTCGTTCGCAGCGAGACACCTCGTGATGATTCGCCAGAACTCTTGACGCTGGAAGAGCAACTGGAGGCCTTCCGGGCCCTGGACATGGGCAGTTGGCCGGACATTGATGTGTCGATCGCTGAACTTCAACTGAATCAGGAGTCCCTGGGCCAATGGGCCTTCCGGCTTCGCCCCGAACCCTTCCGGCTGAACGTGAACGACATTGAGGGTCGCCTCAATTCCCTGACACTGCTGGGGGATATGACCTGGAGCATAGTCGGGGACCGTGAAACCAGCCGGTTCAAAGGCTCAATCACCGGCGGCGCCCTGGCGGATCTGAATGAACTGTTGAATGCGGAAGTGCCGGTCACCAACGAGGGTACAAACATCGAGCTGGATCTGGACTGGCCCGGTCGTCCGGATGAGATTTCCATACCGGAACTGAGTGGCTTCGTGAGTCTGAGACTCGATGACGGCGTAATCCTCGAGCGAAACAACACCGCTCAGTTGTTCCGGGTATTCAATCTGCTGAATTCCGACACACTGTGGCGTCGGCTAAAGCTCGATTTCTCAGATCTGTATGAGCGGGGAGTCGCGTTCGACGCGATCTCGGGCAAGGCCCAGATCATTGACGGCTTGCTGACCATGGACCCGGAGCTGCAGATTGTGGGCCCATCTGGCGCCTTCAAACTCAGTGGCACCACCAATATGGCCAGCGAGGAGCTGGATATGCGGCTTGTGGTTGTGTTACCCCTGACCCAGAATCTACCGTTGGCAGCTCTGCTGATGGGGGCGGGAGCACCGATAGGCGGTGCATTGTTTGTGCTGGACAAGATTCTGGGCGATCCTCTGAGCAAGCTGACCAGCGCAACCTACAGCGTGACCGGCACATGGGATGAGCCAGAGGTGGATCTGCAGCGGGTATTTGATACCGGGGAATAATTTTTCTGTACGGCAACAGCGGAGGCAGTCATGAGCGAGCGTGTTTCCAATAGGGTCGCGGCCATTCAGATGGTCAGTGGTCACGATATCGAGGCCAACCTGGCCGAGGCAAAACGGCTACTGACCGAGGCTGCCGCCCAGGGCGCCTCGGTGGCGGTGCTGCCGGAGAACTTCGCGGTTCTTTCGACTCGTCAGATGCTTGATTGTGGCCGCCAGGAGGCCGGCCAGGAGCCGGTTATCAGAACATTCCTCGCTGAGCAGGCCAAAAAGCTGGGAATCTGGATTGTGGGTGGCTCAATGCCTGTGGCCAAGCGACCGGATGGTTCCGAGATTGACGACCGGGTCCGGGCGACCTGCGTGGTGTTCGACGACCAGGGCCAGGAAGTTGCCCGCTACGACAAGATCCACCTGTTCGATGCCATGGTAGAAGACGCTCATGGCCAGTACCGGGAATCCGACACCTTTGAGCCGGGCGAGCAGGTGGTTACAGTGGACACGCCGGCCGGAAAGCTGGGTTTGGCTATTTGTTACGACTTGCGCTTCCCGGAGCTGTTCCGGTTATTGCGAGAGCAGGAAGTGGACTGGATTTGTCTGCCGAGCGCCTTTACCTGGCAGACCGGCGATGCCCACTGGTATCCGTTGATCCGGGCGCGGGCCATCGAGAACCAGGTTTGGGTCGTGGCGCCGGGCCAGGGCGGCCAGAACAGCGAGCGCCGGCGCACCTATGGCCACAGCCTGATCTGTGACCCCTGGGGGCGGGTAGTGACAGAAATGGGTGAAGGCCCGGGACTGGTTGCCGCCGAGCTGGATCTGGATCAGGTGGCCAATCTGCGCACTCGCATGCCGGTGTGGGAGCACCGTCGGCTCAAGGGCTGATTCCCAGGGCTCACATGGCCTCGGCGTCGTCGATGCATTCCCGAAGATAGCGGAAGAGTTTCCGGGCCTGGCCGGTGTTCTTCTGTTTCTCCACATCCTTGCGGGCGTTCCGGGCGAGGTTGCGCAGATGCTGCATATCGGCGCCGGGGCAGTAGCTGAAGAATTCGCCAACAACCGAGTCGCCCTCGGCAATCATTCGGTCCCGCCAGCGCTCCGCCAGATGATGCCTGCGGGTGTGCTCCTCACTACCGGCATCAAAGGCGTCGATGGCTTTCGCCAAAGCCTCGGGATCGTCCTCCTGGCGAATGACTTTGCCGATGTACTGGAGGTGCCGGCGCTTGGCCTCGTTCTGGCGGATACGCCGGGACTCTTCGATGGCAGCACGAAGGGTGTCGCTGATCGGCAGAGTTTCCAGCTGATCATTGCTCAGGTCCAGCATCCGCTTGCCAAGGGCCTGCAGGGCGTGCATCTCCCGTTTCAGCTGGGATTTGCTGGGGCCATCGTATTCTGGCGCGTCGTTGTCTTGGTGGTCTTTCATAAATCCGACATCCGCTTAAGCATAGAAAATCGTCGCGAGGCCAAGAAAGGCCATGAATCCGACCACGTCCGTGACGGTCGTGAGAATCACGCTGCCCGCCAGGGCCGGGTCAATATTGCGCGATTTGAGAAACAGGGGCAGAACCGTGCCCACCAGCGCCGCGGCAACCAGATTGATTACCAGCGCGGCGGCAATGATGGCACCGATCAACACATCCTGGAACCAGAGCATGGCGGCACCGGCGACAACAGCGGCCCAAAGCATCCCATTCAGGATGCCCGAGAGAAACTCCCGGTTCAGCAACCATTTAACGTTGGCTCCGCTGATCTGCCCGACAGCCATGCCGCGAATCACGAGGGTGAGGGTCTGGCTGCCGGCTATGCCCCCCATACTTGCGACAATAGGCATCAGTACCGCCAGCGCCACGACCTTGGCGATGGTCTCTTCGAATAACCCGATGACAGCCGATGCGATCAGGGCGGTGATCAGGTTTATTCCCAGCCAGACCGCCCGGCGGCGTGATGTCTTCCACACCGGCGCGAAGGTGTCCTCGTCTTCATCCAGACCCGCCATACTCATCAGGGAGTGGTCGGCATCCTCCCGGATAACGTCAACGACGTCATCGATGGTGATGCGGCCCAACAGTCGGCCTTCCTCGTTCACCACCGGCGCCGAGATCAGGTCGTAGCGTTCAAACAAGGTCGCTACCTTGGTGTCGGAGAGGCTTACGGGAATTGGCTCGATGTCGGTATCCATCACTTCCCGCACGGTGGAAGCAGGGTTAGATACCAGCATCTTGGTAATGGGCAGCATGCCAATAAAGTCATCCCGCCGGCTGACCACGATCAGGCTGTCGGTCATGGGTGGCAGGTTGCGGTGCCGGCGCAGGTAACGCAGAACAACGTCAATGCTGATGTCCGGGCGCACCGTGATGGTGTCGGTGTTCATCAGGCCGCCGGCGGTGTCCTCCGGATAGGAGAGCACTTCCTCCACCCGCTGGCGGTCCTGCTCGTCCATGGTCTCCAGGACTTCCTGGATGACGGTATCCGGCAGCTGCTGAAGCAAGTCGGCCAGATCGTCCGACTCGAAATCCTCGATGATATCCGCCAGTTCCTGAGCGTTGAGCTGGCTCAGGAAGTAACCCCGTATATCGTCGCTGAGATACTGGAGTACTTCGCCTTCCAGCTCTTTGTCCACCAGGTTCCACAGCAGGGCGCGCTGTCGGGGCGGCGAGGATTCCAGCAGATGGGCAATATCACTGGGGCTCAGGCCACCGTTCAGGATGCGGGCAACCTGTTTCAGTGCGCCACTGTCCAGGGCTTCGCTCAGGGAGCGAAGGCGCTGGCGGGCCTGGCTTTTTTCCAGAATATCGGTCATGAATCACCCGGCGTCAGAAAACGCCTGTATTATAGCGGAGTTAGGCGCTATCGGTGAGAAAGAGTTGTAGGTGAATGCCGTACGGAAGGGGGATTACCCACCTTCACCGAAATAGTCGTTGATCAGTTCAACCAACGCCTCAACGGCCTGTTCCTCGTCAGGACCATCGGCAATAAGCTCCACATCGGTGCCCTGGCTGGCTGCCAGCATCATCACCTGCATGATGTTTTTGGCGTCCACATCCCGGCCCTTGCCGCTGATCCGCACGCTGCTGTCGAATTCGGATGCCGTGTTGACGAGTTTGGCCGTGGCGCGCGCGTGCAGGCCCAGTTTGTTGATAATGGTAATCGGGCGGCGAATCATGGTTCGATCAGATCTCTTCCCGGGTCTGCAGGTGAGGCAGTTCGGTATGGCGAACCTGCACATTGCTGTAACGTTGTCGGAAGTACTCACCCAACTGCTCGCACACATACACCGACCGGTGCTGGCCGCCGGTACAACCGATGGAAATGGTCATATAGCTGCGGTTGCTGTCTGCAAAGGAGGGCAGCCAGGTATCCAGAAACGCCTTCAAATCGTCAATCATCTTCCGGCTTGCCGGCTCTTTTTCCAGAAATTCGATGACCGGCTGATCAGTGCCCACGTATTTCCGCAGGCTGGTATCCCAGTATGGATTCGGCAGGCAGCGCACATCGAAGACATAGTCAGAATCCAGCGGAACACCGTGTTTAAAGCCAAATGACTGAAACAGCAGGGCCAGCTCCTGGTCTTTCCGGCCCACCACCCGCTGCTTCACCATGTCCCGGAGTTCATACATGGACATGCCAGTGGTGTTCACATACAGGTCGGACAGTTTGGACAGGGGCTCAAGAAGTTCCTTTTCACTGGTAATGGCTTCCCTCAGGGAGGTCCGGTCATCGCTCAACGGATGTTTCCTGCGGGTAGCATGGAAACGCTGAAGCAATGACTGCTCGTCGGCGTCCAGGAAGATGATTTCAACGGTAACCCCGGTCTCCTGGAGGCGCCGATATATTTCCTCGAAATTGGCCAATTCTCCGGAAAGGTTGCGGGCATCAATGCTCACCGCCATCTTGCCCAGCCGTCCAGGCTTTGTCTGGCTGGCCGCTTCCCGGGTGAGGGGAAAGAGCAGGCCTATGGGCAGATTGTCGATGCAATAGAATCCGAGGTCTTCCAGCACATGAAGTGCGGTACTCTTGCCAGAGCCAGACCTGCCACTAACGATAATCAGCTTCATGACCACCTTACCTCCACTGCAATGAATATCATCCGCCCGAGGCGGTCATGCGCTGGTACAGCGTGCTTGCGTCCTCGCATTGCCGGAGGCGATCACAGAACGACCGCTCGTTGAACTTCTCGGCCAGCTGGCTGAGCAGCTCCAGGTGTTCGCTCGTTGCCTCCTTCGGAACGATCAGGGCAAAAATCAGATCCACCGGCTGATTGTCGATAGCATCGAATTCAACGCTTTCCTCAAGCGTCATCAGCACGCCCACCACGTGATCAAGTCCTTCCAGACGGCAGTGGGGGATGGCGATTCCCTGGCCAATGCCGGTGCTGCCGAGGCGCTCACGGGAAATCAGGTTATTGAAAAGCTGGGTCTCGCTGAGCGTGTTGTCCTGATGGTTTATCTGCTCGGCAATAAACTCCAGGGCCCGTTTCTTGCTGGACGCAGCTACCCTGCAGAGGGTGAGCTCCGGAGCAAGAATGTTGTCTATGGTCAGGGATGTGTCGCTCATGGATCGACTGCGTTTCCGTTAAAAAAAAGGCTGCGACACGTTGCTCATGTCGCAGCTCGATTAGATGACTTGCATGAAAACAGCCAGTTAGCGAGAGCCGTTTCCGTGCATCCGGTCTACATTCTTTTCCTTGTGCTTGAGGATTTGACGGTCAAGCTTGTCGATCAGACCGTCGATCGCTGCGTACATATCCTCGTTTTCTGCCTTTGCGTGAATCTCACCACCGACCACGTGCAACGTGGCTTCCGCGATCTGACGCACCTTTTCCACTTCCAGGGTCACCTGGCAGTTACTGATGTGGTCAAAGTGACGCTCGAGCTTCTCGAACTTCTCTGAAACATAATCCTTCAGTGCGGGAGTCAGTTCTACGTGATGGCCTGAAATATTGAGTTGCATAGGCGTCTCCTGTTGTCATCGTGCCGGCTCCCGGGAGCCGGTCTGGGTGCCGGCGCACTGTGCGCCGGCGAATACGGTGTTTCGTCCCGCCAGGGTATTCAGACCAGCCGTTTGCGCTCGTTGGACGGCGGAATGTGCATGGCCTCCCGGTACTTGGCAACGGTGCGTCGCGCAACCTTGATTCCCTGTTCCCCTAGCATGGCTGCAATTTTACTGTCGCTCAACGGCTTTTTCGGCGTTTCCGCGGCAATCAGTTTCTTGATCATCGCCCGGATGGCCGTGGATGAGCATTCTCCGCCCTCGTCAGTACTGACGTGGCTGGAGAAGAAATACTTGAGCTCGAAAATGCCCCTTGGGGTATGCATGTATTTCTGTGTGGTTACCCGCGAAATGGTCGATTCATGCATTTCTACCGCCTGGGCGATATCTGAAAGGATCAGCGGCTTCATGGCTTCTTCGCCGTGATCCAGGAATCCCTGCTGGTGCTCGACAATACGGGTCGCCACTTTTAGCAGGGTCTCATTGCGGCTTTGCAGACTCTTGATAAACCATTTGGCCTCCTGCAACTGATCACGCAGGTAGGTGTTGTCTGCACTGCTGTCTGCACGCCTTATAAGTGAAGCATAGCTCGCATTGACCCGGATGCGCGGTGCAATTTCCGGATTCAGCTCAACACGCCAGCGGCCATTGTGCTTCCGAACGATGACGTCCGGAATGACGTAGTCTGGTTCGGCGCGATCAATCACGTCGCCCGGCCTGGGGTTCAGGCCTGTGATCAATGCCAGGACTTCCCGCAATTGCTCTTCTTTCAGGCGGCTGCGGCGCAGCAACTGGGTGTAGTCGCGATTGCCCAGCAGGTTGATGTAATGGGTAATCACCAGACGTGCCTGCGCCAGCCACGGCGTCTCTGGAGGCAACTGGTTGAGCTGGATCAGCAAGCACTCCTGGAGGTCCCGGGCAAACACACCGGGCGGATCAAAGTGCTGCAGCCGGTGCAGGACGGCTTCCACTTCATCCAGTTCCAGAGGGTCTTCCTCATTCTCATCCAGCAGCCCGGCGTGGATTTCTTCCAGGGGGCTGGTGAGGTAACCCCGCTCATCCACCGCGTCCATCAGGGCATGGGCAATGGCCTGATCCCGTTCACTCAGCGGGGTCAGGTTGAGCTGCCATTCGAGGTGATCCTGAAGGGTCTCGGTGGGGGAGTTGCGGGTTTCGAAATCGTGATCGTTTTCGTCGTCATTGCGGGCGGCCGGGGCGGGTGCGGACTGATAGATGTCGTCCCAGGCGGTATCCACCGGCAGGTCGTCCGGAATGTTGTCGGGGATGTCGTTTTCAGAAGACCAGTCCGGGCCGTTTTCCGATTCGTCCCAGTCGCTGGACGGTTCCGGCGCGGTTTCAGCCGCTGATTCTGTGGCGTTGGCTTCACGCTCATCGTTTTCGGTAGCGGCGTCGGTCTGATCATCGTCCTCGGAAGTCTCCAACATGGGGTTGGATTCCAGTGCCTGCTGGATTTCCTGCTGAAGGTCGAGGGTGGAGAGCTGGAGAAGCCGGATCGCCTGTTGCAGCTGGGGCGTCATGGTCAGGCTCTGACCCAGCTTTAACTGTAAGGAGGCTTTCATAACCATGGTTCAGGATCCGTCACTCATCAGCGCTTTGTGTCATAGGTAGTGAAAAAAATCTTTATATGCCGGTTACTTGCCGTGGTTTTAATTTACCCTAGCAAGTTCTCTGCCGAGTTTACTTGCTACAGATCATCAAAACAATCAGCCATTGGGTGTCAGAGTCTGAATTCGTCGCCGAGATAGACTTCCTTGACCTGCTGGTTGGCCAAGATGGCGTCGGCATTGCCGGAGGCGATGATGTGGCCGCCGGACACAATGTAGGCATTCTCGCAGATGTCCAGGGTTTCACGCACGTTGTGGTCGGTAATCAGAACGCCAATACCCTTGTCACGTAGATGCCGGATGATGTGTTTGATATCACTGACAGATATCGGGTCGACACCGGCGAAGGGCTCATCCAGAAGAATGAACGCCGGTTCCATGGCCAGCGCCCGGGCAATCTCCACCCGTCGCCGTTCCCCGCCCGACAGGGCCATGCCAACGCTGTCCCGTATATGGGTTATATGGAATTCTTCCAGCAACTCCTCGAGTTTTTTCTCTCGATCCGCTTTGCCCAGCCCCCGGCGTGTTTCGAGGATCGCCATGATGTTGTCGCGGACGGACAGTTTGCGGAACACCGAGGCTTCCTGGGGCAGGTAACCGATGCCTTGTTGGGCACGTCCGTGCATCGGCAGTGGCGTAATATCCCGGCTGTCGATGGTGATACGGCCACGATCAGCAGGGACCAGCCCAACGATCATGTAAAAACAGGTGGTTTTGCCGGCACCGTTGGGACCAAGCAGCCCAACAATCTCCCCGCTGCGGATTTCCAGGGAAACGTCGATCACCACTTTTTTCTGTTTGTAACTCTTTGCCAGATTACTGGCTCTCAGAACTGCCATCGGATTCCTGTCTGTCTGGACGTCTGTCGGTGCTGCGTGGCTGAATCACCATCTCTACCCGGCCACTGCCCTCGCCGGCGTCTTCACCGCCCTCGGCGGTCACAACCCGGCCGACCGTATCATAATGAATGACATCGCCCCGGAACAGGTTGCCATTCTGCTCAATGATTGCGTCCCGTTCAAAGGTCAGCTGGTTGTCGGTGGCAGACCAGGTAATGTTCAGTGCGCGGGCGTCGGTTTCGCCTTCGCCGTCGCGCGCCGGTTGTCGGTATATGGCAGGCGTGCCAGAGGCTTCGATGCGACTCAGGCCGTCTTCACTCCGGTACAGGACGACCCGCTCGGCACTCAGGCGGGTTTTGCCCTGCTCAAGCTCGACAGCACCGGTGTAGGTGGCAATACCCTGGCCGTCATCCAGGCGGGCGGTGTCTGCGGTGACTTTGATGGGCGTGTCAGAATCAAGGTCAAATGCAGCGGTCGGGCCGATTACCACGACCGAAAGCAGGGCAGCTAACATGCGTCGGTATCGGTTAGTTTCCGGTTTCATAGCGTCCTTCCACCTGGGAGTTCAGTTCCAGAATTCGCTCGTCTATCCACGCCTTCATGCCCGTGGCCCGGGTTATGCCGGTAACGTCGCGTATTTCTACGGGTGCGTCTGTGTAGACTAGGCCCTGGTCGTTATCCAGGGTCAGGGTTGAGGTTGTCAGGGTGGCGTCCCGTTCACCAATCGTGCGCTGAATCCGGACATTGTCCGTCAGGTACACCAGATTCTCGTTTTGCAGCAGGCTGCCATGGTCGGATTCAACAATCCAGGGCAGGGCCTCCTGGTCTCCATACAGCTCGGCCCGGGGGGATTCCATGGTGGCCAGGTTGCCCTCCTCAAATTGCTCAATGCGCGGGCTGGAAAACCGGATCTTGAGATTGCCCGCCTCATCGAAGGAGGTGTACTGACCGTTAATCACTAAGCCGTCTGGTTCGGCGTCTCCCCGCAGGGCCGCCGCCTCGTCATCAATGACCGGGGGGTCATCGCTGCGCCAGAGCAGGAATACGGCTGCTGCC
This sequence comes from Marinobacter sp., assembly GCA_033721635.1. GTDB lineage: Bacteria > Pseudomonadota > Gammaproteobacteria > Pseudomonadales > Oleiphilaceae > Marinobacter. The sequence goes on from JAWWAT010000005.1 coordinate 17,248, forward strand.
ACAGTGGCTGCCAGCGCCAGTGTTCGCAGCCAGGGTCTGTCCAGCAGCCAGTTCACGCTTCGGGCTCCAGGTAGTGAGCAAGGGCTGCGTCAAGCTTGCCCTGGGCCGTCAGCAGCAAATCGCAGGCTTCGCGAACCGCCCCTTCGCCGCCCCGGGCACGGGTGCAGTAGTCGGCATGCTGCTGCACCAGCCAGTAACCATTGGGTACGGTGATGCCCAGCCCGGCGAATCTCAGCGCAGGCAGATCTGGCAAATCGTCTCCCATGTAGGCGAGGGCCTCCCGGCCGATGTCCATACTGCTGACCAATTCCTGAAGGGCCACTTTTTTGTCTTCGCGCCCCTGCATCAGGTGCGGGATGCCCAGATCCCGTATGCGCTTTTCTGTCAGGGGGGACGTTCGCCCGGTAATCACGGCCACGGTAATTCCCGCTGCCATCAGTTGTTTCAGACCCAGGCCATCCAGGATGTTAAAGGCCTTGATCTCATCGCCATTGGCGCTGAAGTAAAGCCTGCCGTCGCTCATGATGCCGTCGACATCCAGGGCGATCAGGCGGATGTTCTTCGCCTTTGCCAACAAGGAATCCGGCCATTGGTGCTTCATGTCAAATAGCTCCTCATAGCCCTAGATCACGCCGGCCCGCAGCAGATCGTGCATGTTGATGGCGCCAATCAGACCACCCTGGTCGTCGGTAACGGGGAGGGCGTTGATCTTCATCTCCTCCATTATGTTCAGCGCCTCCGCCGCAAGATGATCGGCCTGGATCGTTTTACCATTCCGGGTCATCACTTCACTGATCGGCGTGTTGTGGATATCCACCGACCGGTCCAGAGTCCGTCGAAGGTCGCCGTCCGTAAATATGCCAGTCAGTGTGCCTTCCCCGTTTACAACCGTGGTCATGCCCAGGCCCTTGCTGGATATCTCCAGCAGGGCGCCGCTCAAGGGGGTGCTTTCCTGGACCACAGGAATACTATCCCCTGAATGCATGATGTCGGACACCCTCAGCAGGAGCCGTCTCCCCAGGCTGCCGCCGGGGTGAGAGATCGCGAAATCCTCGGCACTGAAGCCGCGGGCCTCGAGCAGGGCAACCGCGAGGGCATCGCCCATGACCAGGGTGGCCGTTGTCGATGACGTGGGCGCCAGACCCAATGGGCAGGCTTCCACCATGACGCTGACGTCCAGATTGGCGACGGCTTCCCGCGCCAGGGTGGAATTTGCATTGCCGGTCATGCTGATCAGGGGAGCGCCCATGCGCTTGATCAAGGGCAGAATGGTGACCACTTCGCTGGTGTTGCCGCTGTTGGAAATGGCGATGACCACATCCTGGGACGTGATCATGCCCATGTCACCGTGGCTTGCCTCACCGGGATGCACGAAAAACGATGGCGTTCCGGTGCTGGCCAGGGTCGCGGCAATCTTGTTGCCGATGTGGCCGGATTTACCCATGCCGGTCACAACCACGCGGCCCTTGCAGCCCATGATGACCTCGCAGGCTCGAGTGAACTGGTCGTCGATCCGGGCTTCAAGTGCATCAATGGCGTCGCGCTCAATGCGGATGGCGCGGATGGCGGAGGTTCTGAAATCGCTGGGAGTCTGTTCGGTCATCGGGCTTTGGGCCTGGCTATCGGACGTTGCAAATGTTGGGCAGAGTATATCATTTTCACCCGACAACGATGCCCGCTTACTGAAAGATCAGTCAAACTGATCATTGCTATCAGTACATTTTGGGCACTTTGGATTGAGCTTGCGCGCTCCTTGGCATAATGTAGCGCATCTTTGAAAGGTAAGGACTATGAATTCACCGGCTTACATATCGCTCAAGGATGTCGTGTTCTCCCGATCCGGGCGCCGTATCTTCGACGGTGTCAGCCTGGATATCCCCCGCGGGAAAATCACCGCCATCATGGGGCCCAGCGGAACCGGAAAAACCACGCTGCTGCGTCTCATCGGCGGCCAGCTCAAGCCGGATTCGGGCAGCGTCGTGGTGGACGGTCATGAAGTGCCGAAGCTAAAGCGCAAGGCGCTTTACAGTCTTCGCGAAAAGATGGGAATGTTGTTCCAGAGTGGGGCGCTGTTCACCGATCTCAGCGTGTTCGAAAACGTGGCCTTCCCGCTGCGGGTGCACACAAAGCTGCCGGAAGACATGATTCGCGATGTCGTGCTGATGAAGCTGGAAGCTGTTGGCCTGCGCGGCGCCCGAAAGCTGATGCCCTCGGAATTGTCAGGTGGGATGACACGCCGTGTTGCCCTGGCCCGTAGTATTGCTCTGGACCCCGAACTGATCATGTACGACGAACCCTTCGCCGGCCAGGACCCGATTGCCATGGGCGTTCTGGTCAAGCTGATCCGCGATCTGAACAGCTCCATGGGGCTTACCAGCGTTCTGGTCTCCCATGATGTGCCCGAATCCCTGAGCATCTGTCATTACGCCTGCATTATTTCGGATGGCAAGGTGATCGGTGAGGGCACACCGGAAGACCTCCGGGCGCATCCCTCCGAGAAGGTCCAGCAGTTTCTACAGGGGCAGCCGGATGGCCCGGTGCCGTTTCACTACCCGGCCGAGGGTGCCGCCCAGGACTTCGGGTTATCCGGGGGTGCGTCTTGATTGACAGGATTGCGGCATTCGGGCGGCTCGGTCTTGATATAGTCTCGTCATTCGGCCGCTCGGGCCGTTTCCTGGTGGGCGTTCTCGGCGGTGTGCCCAGGCCGGCGACCGGTTTCCCCCTTCTGGTGAAGCAGCTGTACGCCGTTGGCGTGCTCTCCCTGGCCATTATTGTGGTTTCTGGCCTGTTTATTGGCATGGTGCTGGGGCTGCAGGGGTATACAATTCTGAGTGATTACGGTTCCGAGGCCGCTATCGGCCAGATGATCGCCCTGACCCTGGTGCGAGAACTCGGGCCCGTGGTTACCGCGTTGCTCTTCGCGGGCCGGGCCGGTTCGGCGCTGACAGCGGAAATAGGCCTGATGAAAGCCACTGAGCAGCTTTCCAGCATGGAAATGATGGGCGTGGACCCGCTTCGGCGCGTGATCGCGCCCCGCCTTTGGGCCGGGTTTGTCGCCATGCCGGTACTGGCAGTTATTTTCTCGGTGGTCGGCATCTGGGGCGGTATGCTGGTGGGTGTGGACTGGCTGGGCGTGTTCGAAGGCTCCTTCTGGGGCAACATGCAGTCGTCGGTGGATTTTGTGGATGATGTCCTGAATGGCGTCATCAAGAGCGTCGTTTTCGGTTTCGTCTGCGCCTGGATTGCGGTCTACCAGGGGTATGACTGTGTGCCGACATCGGCGGGTATCAGTTCGGCGACCACAAAGACCGTGGTTTACTCGTCGCTGGCGGTGCTGGGCCTGGATTTCGTGCTGACCGCTGTCATGTTTGGCGATTTCTGAATCATCGATTAACGAGATAATACCGGAGCCGGAAATGGCGCAGAGAACCACTGAAGTTATCGTTGGCCTGTTCATGATCGCAGGCTGTGCAGCCCTGCTGGTCCTGGCGCTCCAGGTGAGCGGGCTGTCACCGAAATCGGCCGAGAGCACCTACACCATCTTCGCCAACTTTAACGACACCGGCGGGCTTACGCCCCGGGGGCGGGTCTCCATGGCCGGGGTGACGGTTGGCACCATCGAGTCCATCAGCCTGAACAAAGAGACGTTCCAGGCCCGGGTGGAAATGTCGATTCATTCGGATGTGGACAATATCCCCTCAGACAGTTCCGCAGTTATACGTACATCCGGCCTGCTCGGTGAGCAGTACATTGATATATCGATCGGGGCCGAGATGGATTCGCTAAAGGAGGGTGACACCTTCTATTCCACCCAGTCGGCCATGAACCTGGAGCGACTGATCAGCAACTTTGCATCGGGCCGCTGATTCGGGCCGGGAAGATTCAACAGGAGATCCTGATGTTCGCACTCAAACACCACATTCTGTTCGGCCTCTTGATGGCCGTGTTTCTCGTGACGCCCGCGCAGGCAGGTGAAGCGGAGGATCTCCGGCAATATGTGGATGAAAACACCCAGCGCCTTGTGGAGAAGCTCAATGAAGAGCGCGGTCTTTATGAGGAGGATCCTGAAGCCTTCTATGAAAGTATGGACCAGGCGCTGACAGATTTTGTCGACTTCCGCCGCATTGCTGCTCGGGTGATGGGGCGCTACGCTCGCCAGACTACACCCGAACAGCGGGACGAATTTGTGGTCAAGTTCAAGCGCAGCCTGTTTGACAGCTACGCGCAGGCTCTGGTGAATGCGGACAACTTCGAGATTCAGGTCAAGGAAGCGACCATCAACCCCCAGAGCGACGAGCGCGCCTCGGTACAGATGGAAGTCATCAGCGCATCCGGAACCCGCTACCCGGTCATCTATTCGATGTACAAAAACGCTGATGGCAAATGGCTGATGGAAAACATCATCGTTGAAGGCGTGAATATCGGTCTGGCGTTCCGTGATCGGTTCAGCCAGGAAATGGAAGAAAACCGTGGCCAGATTCAGGCGGTCATCGACGGTTGGAGCGATGCGGTCGAGTCCCTGAACCTGGAGCAGGAAGTGGATAAATCATGACCGGGGGATTGCCCCAGGCCCAGCTTTCCGACGGCACTCTGGTCGTCTCGGGTGAGGTGACCACAGAGACTGTCATCAGCCTGAGAAAAGAGGGTGAAAGGCTGATCCGGTCTGCGCCCGGGGATCTGGTTGTCGACCTGCAAGGTCTGGTGACCGCCCACAGTGTTGTGCTGTCGATGTTGCTCTGCTGGCAGCGCCTCGCCGCCCAGACGGGTATTGCCCTAACGTTCAAGGGTGTCAGTGGCCGTTTGGCGTCACTGGCGGCCCTGAGTAATCTCCATGGGCAGCTCGCGGGTTTCGGTCCGGAATCCGTGCATCCCGCTCACTGACCCTTCCGGTCCCGACACCTTTGTTTGCCGGACAGTAAAGCTGACCCGAGCGCCGGAATTGGTTACAATCTCGCCCCTGATTTCATAACACCCGAGGATTTTCTATGGATGCCGCCCAAGTCACCGAGCTGGTCAAAGAAGCATTGCCCGGCTGTGAAGTTCAGGTACAGGTTGATGGTACCCATTACCTGGTCGTCGTGGTGGGGGATGTATTCGAAGGCCTGCCGACCATTAAACGCCAGCAGCTGATTAACAAGGCGCTGTTCCAGCAGATCATGGATGGCTCAATTCACGCACTTCATCCGAAAGCCTTTACTCCGGCTGAATGGGCTGAGCGCCAGGGCTGAATGGCCCGGACAAAACAGGATATTTATTGTGGATAAACTTCTGATCAGGGGCCGCAAGCCTCTGGATGGTGAGATTCGGATTTCCGGTGCCAAGAACGCTGCTCTGCCAATCCTGGCAGCAACCCTGCTGGCGGATGAGCCGGTGACCGTGGGCAATCTGCCGCATCTGCACGACGTGACCACCATGATCGAGCTGCTGGGCCGCATGGGCGTTGAAGTGATTATTGATGAGAAAATGAGCGTGGAGATTCACGCCAACACCATCAAGCATTTCCACGCGCCGTATGAGCTGGTGAAAACCATGCGCGCCTCCATCCTGGTATTGGGGCCGCTGGTGGCGCACTTTGGTGAAGCAGAAGTATCTCTGCCGGGCGGCTGTGCCATCGGTAGTCGTCCGGTGAACCTGCACATCCACGGCCTGGAAATGATGGGTGCCGAAATCAAGGTCGAGAATGGCTATATCAAGGCCAAGACCAATGGTCGTCTGAAGGGCGCTCACATCTTCCTTGATACCGTCACCGTTACCGGCACCGAGAACCTGATGATGGCCGCTGCCCTGGCAGACGGAAAAACCATCCTGGAAAACGCAGCCCGCGAGCCGGAGGTTGTCGACCTTGCCGAGTGCCTGATCGCCATGGGCGCGGATATCAAGGGCCACGGTACCGCCACCATCGAAATCAACGGTGTTGAGCGCCTGCACGGCTGCCATTACAACGTGCTGCCAGACCGTGTTGAAACCGGTACCTATCTGGTGGCTGCGGCTGCCACCGGTGGACGGGTCAAGCTGAAGGATACCCGGGAAGACCTGCTCGAAGCGGTTGTGCTCAAGCTTGAAGAGGCCGGCGCGCACATCAATACCGGCCCGGACTGGATCGAGCTGGACATGAAAGGCAATCGCCCGAAAGCGGTGAGCCTGCGTACAGCGCCTTACCCGGCCTTCCCCACAGACATGCAGGCACAGTTCGCCGCCATGAATGCAGTGGCAGAAGGCACCGGCACCATCGTGGAAACCGTCTTCGAAAACCGGTTTATGCACCTGCAGGAGCTGATCCGGATGGGCGCGGACATCACGCTGGAAGGCAACGCTGCCATCATCAAGGGCGTGGATCACCTCACCGGCGCGCCGGTCATGGCCACGGACCTCAGGGCGTCGGCAAGCCTCGTCATTGCCGGCCTCATGGCCGACGGCGATACCATCGTGGACCGCATCTATCACATTGACCGCGGCTACGAGTGTATTGAAGAGAAACTGCAGTTGCTGGGTGCCACCATCCGCCGCCTGCCAGCGTGAAAGACATCCATCCAGACAATACGGGAAACCGGAAGAATCCATGACAGATTCCATAACCATCGCCTTGTCGAAGGGACGAATCCTGGAAGAGACCCTGCCGCTGCTCGCGGAAGCAGGCATTGAGCTGATCGACGACGTCAAGAAGTCGCGCAAACTGGTTTTCCCGACGACGGATCCCAACGTCCGCGTTCTGATTATCCGGGCCACGGATGTGCCGACCTATGTTCAGTACGGCGGGGCGGATCTTGGTGTCACCGGCAAGGATGTCTTGATGGAGCACGGTGGCGAGGGACTTTATGAGCCACTGGACCTGAATATTTCCCGTTGCCGCCTGATGACCGCGGGCCCGAAAGACCAGGTGCCGCCATCCGGTCGTATCAAGGTGGCCACGAAATTCGTCAACCTGGCCCGCCGCTACTACTCGGCCCAGGGGCGCCAGGCAGACATCATCAAGCTCTACGGCGCCATGGAACTGGCTCCGATACTTGGTCTGGCTGATGAGATCGTCGACATCGTGGATACCGGCAACACGCTGAAAGCGAACGGCCTAGAGGCCCGAGAGCTGATTGAGCATATCAGCAGCCGGCTGGTGGTTAATCGCGCCTCCATGAAGATGAAACACGAGCGTATTAACCCCATAATCGAGAAGATGTCCGCAGCTGTGGACAAACGCCGGACCTAATGCAGGATCCGGGCAGAGTCAGTTAGTCGTTAATCCCAAACAGGATTTGAGTTATGACCGCCAAGATCACCCGATTGAACGCCTCCCAAAGTGACTTTAATGATGCGTTGGCCAAACTGCTGGCCTGGGACGACAGCGTTGATCATCAGGTGAACGAATCGGTGCGTCATATCCTGCATGAGGTGAAGACCCGTGGCGACCAGGCGGTTCTGGAATTTACCGAGAAATTCGATCGCCTGAAGGTTGGCTCTGTTGCCGAGCTGGAAATGGACCAGAGCCGATTGCAGCAGGCTCTGGAGGCTATTCCACAGGACCAGCGTGTGGCCCTGGAGAAAGCCGCTGAGCGGATCCGGGATTACCACGAGCGCCAGAACCAGAAGTCCTGGCAGTATGAAGATGAAGACGGAACCGTACTGGGCCAGAAGGTAACGCCGCTGGATCGGGCGGGTCTCTACGTGCCTGGCGGCAAAGCCGCTTACCCGTCATCCGTGCTCATGAACGCCATCCCCGCAAAGGTTGCGGGTGTCAGCGAAGTGGTGATGGTCGTTCCAACACCGGATGGTGTTGTGAATGACATGGTCCTGGCCTCCGCAGCGATTGCTGGTGTTGACCGAGTATTCACCGTTGGCGGCGCGCAAGCGGTCGGCGCGCTGGCCTATGGCACCGAAACCATTCCGGCCGTGGATAAAATCGTCGGCCCAGGCAACATCTTTGTTGCCACCGCCAAGCGCGAAGTCTTCGGCGTTGTTGGTATCGACATGATCGCCGGCCCGTCGGAAATCCTCGTGATCAGTGATGGCAAAACGGATCCCGACTGGATCGCCATGGACCTCTTCTCCCAGGCGGAACACGACGAGCAGGCCCAGTCCATCCTGATCAGCCCGGATTCTGAATTCCTCGACGCTGTCGAAGCCAGCATCAACAAACTGCTGCCAACCATGGAACGTGCCGAGATCATCCGCACCTCCATGACCGACCGCGCCGCGTTGATCCAGGTCGACGACCTGAAACAAGCCGCCGAAGTGTCCAACCGCATCGCCCCGGAACACCTGGAACTGTCGGTTGAAGATCCCGAGGCCATGCTCGATGACATTCGCCACGCTGGCGCCATCTTCATGGGCCGCTACACCGCTGAAGCTCTGGGTGACTACTGCGCAGGTCCGAACCATGTGCTGCCCACCAGCGGCACCGCACGGTTCTCCTCACCACTGGGCGTTTATGACTTCCAGAAGCGGTCCTCCATCATCGGCTTCAGCGCTGCCGGTGCAGACCGCATGGGTCGTGTGGCGTCGGTTCTGGCCCGTGGCGAGGGCTTAACCGCTCACGCCCGGTCGGCGGAATACCGTATTAAGGATTGAAAAGACCTTACCCCCTATGTCTGCAGGGATGGTGGGGGCCGCCTTTCCGGGAATGTAGAGGGCCATGGATGGCCCGAAACAAGCGCACATGGATGTGCTCGTAGCGTTTCCCGGAAAGGCGGCCCCCACCAGACCGTAAGCTCGGAGTTAAAAATGAGCAAATTCTGGAGCCCCCTGGTAAACGATCTGGTTCCTTACGTCCCAGGCGAGCAGCCAAAAATGGCCAACCTGGTGAAGCTGAACACCAACGAAAACCCCTTCGGCCCCTCACCAAAAGTCATCGAAGCCATCCAGGCCGAACTGAACGACAGCCTGCGCCTCTATCCGGACCCGGAAGGCGAAAGCCTGCGCCAGACCATCGCGGCGTACCACGGGATCCAGCCGGAACAGGTCTTCCTGGGCAATGGCTCCGATGAAGTCCTGGCCCACATCTTCTTTGGCCTGTTCCAGCACGGCGAACCAATCCTGTTTCCGGACATCACCTACAGCTTCTATCCGGTGTACTGCGGCCTCTATAACATCGAGAGCAAAAAAATACCGTTGACGGAAAGCTTCGAGATCAACCCGGACGACTTCAAGCAACCGAATGGCGGCGTGATCTTCCCGAACCCGAATGCGCCAACCGGTCGGTATCTCGAGTTGGAGCACGTAGAAGAAATACTGGCTGCCAACCCGGATCGAGTCGTGGTTGTCGACGAAGCCTACATCGATTTCGGCGGCGAGTCGGCCATCACCCTGGTCGACAAGTACCCGAACCTGCTCGTCTCCCAGACCCTTTCCAAGGCCCGGTCTCTAGCCGGCTTGCGGGTAGGCTTTGCCGTC